>NZ_JZWV01000641.1 GCF_000966975.1 Streptomyces katrae
AGTCACGGCCCAGGGCCACGGCTCCGCCGGGGAGGAGGGCCGGGTCAGGGCGGCGATGGCCACCGTCACGACCAGCTGCGTCCACCAGGCGGGGCGGGGGCGGCTGAGGGCCAGGGCCAGGGGGACGATCCGGGCGACGGTCAGGGCCATCGCCGGGCCGTAGCCGAGGCGGTAGTGCTGGGCGAGGTCCAGGGTGCCGGCGAAGTAGAGCGTCACCGCCAGGAGCCAGACCACCGCGGTCAGGGTCCGGTGCCCGCGCGGGCCGCCCGGGAAGGGGATCGACGGGCGTGCCAGGTCGCCCCAGACCGCGGCGCCCGAGGCGGCGGGGAGGGACCGGAGTCGGCGGTCGGACGAGATGATCTTCATCGGGGGCCATCGTACGGCGCGATGCGCGGCGAGGTCCGGGGTTATATCTGGTGGGTCCACGCGACGACCAGCATCATGCCGGCGGCGGAGGCGGCCGCGACCGCGAGGACGGGCCAGACGCCGACCCGGCGGCCCCACATACCGCCCGCCAGCCGGGCGTGCAGCCGGTTCAGCGACCACAGGACGCCCAGCCCGACGACCGCGGACAGCAGGCCCACCCCGAAGTGCGCCAGCCAGGCACCGGCCAGGGACGGTCCGCCCCACGCGTTGGTGTAGGGGCCGGCCTGGACCACGGGGTACAGCATCCCGCGCAGAACGAAGAGGACCTGCATCCCGAGCGGGATCAGGGCCAGGAGCCCCAGCGGGAGGCAGAGCAACGAGTGCGCCAGCAGCCGCGCGCCACCAGGGCCCGCGTGACCGGCCCGGCCGGCCGCGCCCAGCTCCCCGGAACGGGCCCACCACTGGCGTGCCGCGTCCGCCCGGCCGACGACCACGGCACCGGCCGTCCCCAGCACGGCCGGCAGGAGCAGGGCGGCGTGACCGACACGGCGTACGAACCGCGACCGCAGGACGCCCGGGCGGGGCCGCGCCGCGCTGGCGGCGGTGGTGCGGTGGTGCGGTGCGATGGCAGCCATGGTCTCTTCCCCACTCGCCCGTCCGCCGACACAAGAAAATCTAGGAGCCGGCCCCCACCCGCCGCGTCCCTCCACAGCGCCAACCCCGACCCCCTACCGCGGTAGGGGGTCGGGTTGCTCCGTGCGGGCCATGCCCGGCGTCCCCGGGGCTACCGGGTGCCGCGACGGGGCACCTGTGGGCCGTGACAGAACACAAGAACCACCGGTACGCGGTCGCCGTCACCCGCCGGGACGACCGCTGGCACTGCACACGGCTGGACCGCACCGCGCTCACCGGTCTGGACGAGGCGATCATCGCGGTGCGCGGCGACGGGACCTCCGGGACGGTGTACGGCTTCTTCAACGCGGACGAGGCGTTCTTCCTGGTCCTGCGCTCCACACCGGCCGGGACGGGCCTGCTCCTGTCGGACGCCCGCGCCGTACACCGGCACACCCTCGCCGCCCAGGTGCTGGACGTGCTGGGCACCGAAGCGCCCGACGAGGACGCGCCGGGCCCGCAGCCGGCCGGGGACCTGGGGATCGTCGCCGACCTGGGCCTCTCCGCCACCGGCATGCAGGCCGTGCTGGACCGGCCCGGCGCCCTGCCCCACGACCAGCTGCTGACGATCGCCGAACGGTGCGGATTCGCCGCCGAGTTCGAACGTGTCAGGCGCTGAGGCCGGACCCCGTACCGGCGTGGCCCGCCGGGGGGGGGAGGAGGCCCGTCCAGTCGTGACGGATCCCTCACGGCCCGTCAGCCGCCCGCCCCTATCGGCCGGGTGGCGTCGCGACGGCCGGGACGCCACCTCCCCGACCGGCACCGGCTGTGCCACGATGGCCGGGTGACCCGTGAACAGTCGCCACAGACGATCCCGGAGATCCCAGGTCCGGCCGCCACGGCCGCGGCGTCGTCCCCCGCCGGGCGCGCGGGAAGACCACCGCTGACGGTCGGCGCCGAAGAGGAGTACCTCCTGGTCGACCCCGTGACACGGGAGTTGAGGCCGGAGGCGCCGAAGGTCGTGGCCGAGGCCGCCGTCGAACTCGGGGACCGGGTGACCACCGAGATCACGGGCTACCAGGTCGAGGTACGGACCGACCCGCATTCCGGCCTGGGCCGGTTCGCCGAGCAGGTGCGGTCGATGCGGGCGGCCGTGGTGCGCGCCGCCGCCCGCCACGGACTCGGCGTGATCTCCAGCGGCACACCGGTCCTGCCGCAGCCGCTGCCGCCGCCGCTGACCGAAGGGGACCGCTACGCCAGGAGCGCGGCCGAGTTCGGCGCCCTCGACGACGAACAGAGCATCTGCGCCTGCCACCTCCACATCGGTATCCCCGACCTGGAGACCGCCCTCCAGGTCAGCAACCACCTGCGCCCCCGGCTCCCGGCCCTGATCGCGCTGGCGGCCAATTCCCCGTTCTGGCAGGGCCGCGACACCGGGTACACGAGCTGGCGCACGCTGGCCTGGGCCCGCTGGCCGGCCGCGGGCCCTCCCCCGTACCTCACCTCGCGCACCCACTTCGAGGGGCTCGTCTCCGGGCTCACCGCCACCGGGGGGATCATGGACCGGGGCGGGCTGTACTGGGACATCAGGCCTTCGCACCACGCCCCCACCATCGAGATCCGGGTCGCCGACGCCATGGCCACCGCGCAGGACACGGTGCTGCTCGCCGCGGTCGTCAGAGCTCTCGTCGACACCGCCCTGACCGACATCGAAGCCGGCCGGCCCGCCTTCCGGCCGGACCCCGAGATGCTGCGCGCCGCCTGCTGGCGCGCCGCCCGCGACGGCCTGGGCGGCCAGGCCGTCGATCTGCGCGGACACCGGCTCGTCCCCGCGACCACCCTCGTCGAGGAGCTGCTGGCCGACCTCCGCCCGGCCCTGCGGCGGCACGGCGACCTGGAGACCGCCGGTGCGGGCTGGTCCGTACTGCGCACGGCCGGCGGCGGGGCGGACCGCCAACGGGCCGCCCACCGGGACCGGGGTGGTCCCGCCGGGGTCGTGGACTACCTGATGCACGCCATGACCGCCCCCGATGCCGGCTCCTGACCGGGACCTCCCGGCGGCGTCAGCCCGCACCGGGCGGGACGGGGATGTGGGCGTGCACGGTTTTGCCGCCCTCCGGCGTAGGACGGACGTCCACCCGCGAGCACAGCCACCGCACGAGCGGCCAGCCGTACCCGCCGGTCGCTCCCGTGGGGTCGGCCCGGCGGCCGCGCGGCGGGGCGGGGTTGGAGTCGGTCACATCGATGTCCAGCCCCCCGGCCGACCAGACGACGTCCAGCCCGCACGGGCCGGGGGCGTACTTCACCGCGTTGGTCACCAGTTCGCTGGCGACCAGCAGCGCGGCCTCCCGGACCGCCGTCGGCACCGGTCGCCCGTCGGCACCGGCCTCCTCCGCCAGACTGCGGACCTCCCGACGGGCCCGGGCGGGCGCACCGCCTCCTTCGCACCGGCAGTGTCGTCGCAGCGGGCGGAGCGTTCCGGACTCCGACATGCTCGATCACCCCAGCCGTACGAAGTTCACTGCCGACCCGGCGCCTTCCCCGGTCCCCGCCCCGTATGCCACCCGGATCGATTCGGGCCGTTCAGGCCCCACGGCCGGCCACGGCCCGGTCGACCACCGGCGAGGCGAGGGCCCGGGCCACGCGCTGCTGGTGGAGCAGTTCGGCCGCCAGCTCCGGCGGACAGGCGGCCAGCGGTGTGGCCGCCGGGCGGGCGGGCGGCTCGTCGCGGGCCTTGGCCGCGAGGGCGGCCCGGAGCTGGGCGGCCTCGACCACGGCGGCCGTCTGCTCCCCGCCCAGGCCGGCCCGGCCCGCTTCCCGGCGGGCCGCCCCGGCGACGTCCTCGTCCATCCAGGTGCGCAGCTCCCACTGGGCGTCGCGGATCTCGATCAGCGTGCGGTAGAGCCGGGTGCGCAGGTCCGCGCCGCGTCCCATCGGGATGACGGGGCCGGGCACCTGTGCGGTCAGGGTGCGGTGCAGCGGCATGAGGATCCGGTGCGCGCGCCGGTACCGGATCCGGTCGGCGGCGGCGGTGAGGTGCGGGCCCCAGTCCGGCAGGATCCAGCCGACCGTCTGGGTGCACACGGCCATGGCCACCCCGATCTGGGCGGCCGGTTCCCATGCGTGCCCCGTGCCGCCGAACTGGGCGGCGACGATGCCGGCGAGGCGGCTCACCGAGTAGCAGAGGGAGAACGGCAGCGAGAGGGCGACCAGCCGCAGCCCTCGGCGCAGCCAGGGCGACGGGGCGATCCGGCAGTACCGCCAGCCCATGACGCCGACGCCGATCTGGGTGAGGGTGAACGCGGCCAGGTAGACGGCCAGGTAGGCCGGTGTGTAGTGGGCCCGTACGACGGCGAAGTCGTCGGGGGACTCGCCGTGCGCGGCGGCCTCGAAGAAGAGCACCACCATGGCGGCCAGTACCACGCCCAGCAGCACGATCCGGGGGACGGCCGCACGGCGGGCGGTCGCGGGCGACCGCGTGAGGCTGAGGAGGACCAGCTGCTGGCAGACGCTCAGCGCGATCACCGCGCTCTGGGAGAGGAGGCCGGAGAAGTTCTCGATGCCGACGGCCCGGCTGACCGCCACCCAGACGGCCGGGGTGGAGACGGTGAAGATCACGACGAGGAAGAAGAAGCTGCCGATGAGGGCGAGCTGGGCCGCCGAGCGGTCCGTGCGCAGCACGCGCGCCTTGTAGAGCAGGGCGAGGAGGGCGACGGCGGCGCACAGGGGGTAGAGGATGTCGTTGATGTGCGTTCCTTGGTTCCTTGGTCTTCTCCGGCGGGCCCGGTCCCGTTCAGTCCTCGGCGCCGGGGTGCCCCGGCGGTCCCAGTACGGCGAGCCGTGCGACGAGCTCGTGGGCCTCGGGCGGTACGGGCCGGTCGCGGCAGACCGTCCAGGAGCTGAGCCGGCGGCCGATCAGCGAGCCGACCAGCTCCGCCTCGATCTCGGCCTCGGAATCGGTGTGTCCGCGCCCCAGGACGCGGCGTACCAGCCCGGGGTCGAGGGACGGGAGGAGCAGCCGGGACACCTCGGCGGCCAGCACCGGTGAGGTGTCGTGGTCGCACACGAGGTGACCGATCTCGTGCAGCACGACCTGGTGCTGGTGGATGGGGGCGAGCCGCTCCTCCAGGAAGACGTAGTCGTTGCGGTCGGTCGCCACCCACAGGCCGTGCGGGCTGCCGGTGGGAAGGGCCGTGGGGAGGACCAGCAGCGGGCGTCCGCGCCGGGCGCCGACGTGCTCGCAGACTTCCTCGATCGTCATCTTCCGGCGCGCGGGCAGGGCGAGTTCACGCAGCCGCTCCTCACACCGCCGTTCCAGAGGGGTCCGTCCGGGTCCGCGGGCTCCGATGAGCCGGCGCACGACGTTCACCGGCCGACGGCCGTGGCCGGCGACTGGGCATGGTTCACGTAGGACTCCCCCGCTGAGCTCGACATATGGATCCAAACACAACGATCCGGCCGAGGACAGGCCAATTCCCGCCAGTTCGGCATTCCGGACAGCTACCTCCGGAGAACGAACGCGGATGGGGGCGGAGTTCCGCGGCTTCGGGGCGCCGCTCAGGGGGCGGGGTCGTCCAGCGGGGGTTCCGGGAGGCCCTCCAGTTCACGGACCCGTTCGATCACGTCGTTGATGGAGCGCAGGCTCCTCTCGGAGAGGCCGGCGGTACGCAGGGCCATCCGCCGGACCTGGGCGTCCCGCAGCGCCATGAGCAGGGCGAGTTCGGCACCGACGCTCTCGGCCACCTCGTCGTCGAAGAAGTACGCGGCCGGGACGCCGAAGAACTTGGCGAGGCCTTCGAGGTGACGGAGGGTCGGGTTGTCGCGCTGCCCCTTGCGCAGCAGCCAGATGTAGCTGCCGGAGATGGGGATGCCGTCGGCCGTGATGGCCCGCGCCACGTCCTCGACGCTGTAGGGCCCCCGTCCGGCCGGGACCACGTGGGCGAACAGGTGGTTCAGCTTGTCCGCCAGCGACCTCGGCGGCCCTTCCTGCTGTTCGGCCATGATGCGCCTCCATCCTCGGGCGCACCCTACCACCACACTGGTGTAATAGACGGCGCTTATCAGCCATCCACATCAGTTGACGCACCGCTCGATCTCGGCCTAGCATCCCGGCATCAACTGGTGTTCGATTCGGCCACACGGCGCTCAACACCAGTTGACGATCGATCGAGGTTCCACGCATTCGTTCCGGCACGACCAACCGAAAGGAAATGCCCCATGGCCAAGATCGCGGCCTTCATGAACGAGCAGGAGATGGGCCCCATCACCGAATCCGTGGTCAACCGTGACGGCACCCCCGTCATGGCCACCCCGGCGGCGGTCGTCGCGGTCCCCGCCTCCGTCAAGATCACCGCGGCGGTCGTCGCCTTCACCGTTCCGGTCGGCGCCTACGTCGCCGGCCGCGTAGTGAACTGACCCCGCCCCTTCCCCACTCCGACACAGGGAGATCCAGGAAATGAACCGAATCACCGAAAGCGTCCGCGGCATCGCCGACGCGGCCCTCTCGGAGGACACCGGCGAGCGCACCAGCCGGATGATGCCGGTGGCCTTCACCCCGGCCGTCCTCGTGGTCTGCCCGTACGCCGCCGGCGGCCTGGCGGCGGGCGCCGCCGCGGTCGGCGCGTACGAGGCCGGACGGGCCGCCGCCAAGGGCTGACCCGCCCGCGGCATTCCGCTCCGCATGGCCGCCCACAGGGCTGTCGGGCCGCGCGCCAATCGCGGCCCGACAGCCCGCCCATGCTAGCGAAGCGGCACAACCACTGACGAGCCGAGAGGAAGGCACGTTCTTGCGGTACTTAAGGAAACTCGCCTCGGCGGTGTTCTCGCCCGTCCCCGTTTCCCGGGACCGGGCCCTTGGAATTTCTGAGCGGCTTTCCGCCCTCACCACCCTTTCCTCTTCCCTGGAATACCTCCACCAGCGCAAGCAGCTCGATCCCGGCGGCCTGAACGACTGGGACATCATGAAGAAGTCGCCGGAATCGAAGAACCTCTTCATCCGGCGCGTCAGCGGAGCCGTGGCCGGCAAGCACGTCACCCTGGCCCTGCACGCGTCGCGCGCCGCGGTCAGCGCCGGCCTGCTGCTGCCCGGCAACAGCCGCTGGCGCGGTGCGGGCAGCCTGTTCCTCGGCGCCACCACCTGTCTGCTCGCGGCCCGTCACCGCTACGGCACCGACGGATCCGACCAGGTGGCCACCCTCGTACAGGGCGCCACCGGGCTGGCCCGGCTCTCCACCAGCCCGCAGACCAAGGACGCCTTCCTCTGGTACGTCGCCCTCCAGGCCAACCTCTCGTACGCGGCGTCCGGCTGGGTCAAGCTGATCGGCGAGCGGTGGCGGGACGCCTCCGCGCTGCCCGGCGTGATGCGCACCCGGACCTACGGCTCCGAGGGCGTGTACCGGCTGACCCAGCGCTACCCGAGGACCTCCAAGTACCTGCAGCACGGCGTGCTGGCGATGGAGTGCCTCTTCCCGGTGGTCTACCTGGCCGGGGGGCGGCTCACCCGTCCCTTCCTCGCCTCGGCCGTCGGCTTCCACGTCGCCAACGGCTTCGTCATGGGGCTCGGCCGTTTCATGACGGCCTTCCCCTCGCTGCACCCCATGGTCGCCTACACCACCGTTCCCGCCTCGCACCCGGCCGTGGCCGGCCGGGACGACCGGGCCGTGAAGGCGGCGGCCGTACTGCTCGCCGCCGGGGTCGCCCTGAGCGCCGCGGTGGCCGTACAGCGGCGCGCCGCCGTGCTGGAAGGCTGGCCCACCTCACGGAAGTTCGTCACCCGGCACGGGAACGAGCTGATGTACGAGACGGGCGGCGCGGAGTTCTCCGAGGAGCCGGTCCTGGTCTTCTGCGCCGGACTGGCCTCGACCTCCGAGCACTTCTCCTGGATCACCGAGCGTTTCGTCAACGAGACCGAGCACGCCGTGGTCTCGTACGCCCGGGCCGGCTACGGCGGGAGCCTGCGCCGCACCACCGTCCCGTACGAGCTGGCCGAATCCGGCACTCCCTGGGCGGCGAACTGATCCGGCGGGCCGCGGCCCGGCTCGGCGACCGGGTGGCGGGACTGGTCTACCTCGACCCGGCCCACCCGGCCGAGCTCCAGCGCTCGCAGCGGCAGAGCAAGGGCGCCAAGGACCTGCGCGACACCATCGCGCACGCCTCGCTGTACCTGCGGCTGGGCACCGGGGTCCTGATGAGCCGCCCCGACTGGCTCGACCGGCTGCCCAAGGCGTACCGGGAGCGGGTGTTCGCCCAGTACACCGATGCCCGGCTGTGGAAGGCGGGCAAGCGCGAATGGGAGGCCGTGGAGAAGGAGTTCCGGGCCTTCGACGGGCGGATCGACCCGATCGGCGCTCCCGGCCTGATCATCGCCGCGCAGCAGACCGTGGACCAGGACCCGGAGCAGCTGCTGCTCTACAACGAGCTGGCCCACGCCCACCAGGACCAGGGCGAGCACGGCGGACCAGGCGAAGACGGCGGGCTCGGCGGGCTCGGCGGGATCAAGGTCGTGGAGGGCTCGGACCACGACTCCCTGCTGACCAACGCCCCGCACGCGCACCGGGCGGCGGACCTGATCGCGGAGTTCCTCGGCGGCGTGCGCGGCGCCGGGGTACGGCAGGAAGAGCACGTACGGCAGGAGCAGCGGGAAGGGGTGGAGCGGTGAAGGCGGCCGGAATCCTGAAGTCGGCGTTCACCGGCGAGGGCGCCTGGGCCCGGGTGCTGGGTGCCGGGATGCTGGTGGCCACGGTGGCCGCCCAGCACCCGCACCCGGCGTTCGACCGGTCCCGTGCGAAGGACGTCTTCTCCCTCATCCCGAACTGGAAGTTCTTCGCCCCGAACCCGGCGGTGCACGACTTCCACTACGCGTACCGGACGCTGGAGCCGGGCGGCGCGACGAGCGAATGGCACGAGATCGAGATGATCGAGCCCCGCCGGCTGCGCCAGGCGTTCTGGTTCGCCACCCGGCGGCCGGAGAAGGCGGTGTTCGACATCTGCACCGCCATCCTCCAGCTGGCCGCGAAGGGCGGCGCCGCGGCGGCCCAGACCAACTCCGCCTACCAGGTGCTGGTCGAGTTCATCCGCAGGACCATCCGGGAGCGCCACGGCGAGGACGCCGTACGCGGCTTCCAGTTCGCGGTCGTACGGGCGGCCGGGCACGACACCGCCGAGGAACCGGAGCCGCTGTTCCTGTCCCCGTACACCCCCATGAAGCGGCCGCCGGTCGGCGGCCACCTCGTCACCGCCTGATCCCCACGGCAAGGAAGAGGCCCCGCACATGGCCGGCACCACCACCGACGACACGGTCCGAGACATCGGGTACGGGACGCAGTTCTCGTCCTGGTACGACCGCGTCTTCCCCAAGGACGCGACCGCGGAGGCGATCGCCACCGCCCTCGCCTCCCTGCACCCCGACCCCGGTTCGGGCACCCTCGAACTCGGTGTCGGCACGGGCCGGATCGCCGTCCCCCTTTCCCGGCGGTCCGGCCCGGTCAGAGGGGTCGACTCCTCCCCCGAGATGCTGGCCCTGCTGGCCGCGGAACCGGGGTCGGAGCTGGTCACCGGTGTCCTCGGGGACGTCCGTACCTACGCCGACGAGCGGCGGTACGGGCTGGTGTACGGCGTGTGCGGGATCCTCTCCATGCTGCTCACCCCCGAGGACCAGCAGGCGATGGTCCACCGGGCGGCCGCCCTGCTGGCACCCGGCGGCAGGCTGGTGATCGAGACCGGCAACCGGCCCGCGGTCGAGGCCATGCACGAGGGACGGTCACGCACCACCCTCTTCACGCCCTACCCCGAGCCGGGCACGGGCCTGCAGACCCACTCGACGCTGCCGCCCGGCTCCGAGCTGTGGCAGTGCTCGCACGTCTGGTACGAGTCCGACGGCACCACCCGCGTCGGCAGCGAGCTGTCCCGGCTGACCACCCCCGACGAGGCGGACGCGTACGCCCGGGCCGCCGGACTGGTCCCGGAGGGCCGGTACGCGGGCTGGGACCTGTCGCCGTACTCGGAGCGGTATCCGCTGTTCCTCACCACGTACGTCCTCCCGGAGAAGGGTCAGTGATGAACACGACGCGCACCCTCTGGTTCCTCTTCTCGTTCGCCGTGGCCGTACCGGTGATGGCGGTGATGTTCCGCGAGGACGGGGAGTTCACGAGCCAGTCCTGGACGAAGGGCCTGATCATCGGCACCGCGGTGGCCGTGGTCGCGGCCATCGCGGCGGGCAGGGCCCGGCCGTGAACATCGGCGCGCTCGTCCGCCGGCACCGCCTGCTGCCGGGCGCCGGGGTGCTGCTGGGCCTCGGCGGCACCGCCGCGACCCTGCTGCAGCCGCTGCTGATCGGCGACCTGATCGAGGCGGTCGCCCTGGACCACTCCCTGACCTGGCCGATCCTGCTGATCGCCGGGCTGTTCCTGCTCGACGCGGTACTGGCGGCCACGCACTTCTACCTGATCGGGCGGGCCGGCGAGAACATCGTCCTGGACATGCGGACCACCCTGACGGGCCGTCTGCTGCACTCCCGGATCAGCGCCTTCCACCGGCTGGAACACGGGGACGTGTTCACCCGCACCGTCGCCGACACCTCGCTGGCGCGGGTGGCCCTGTCCTCCTCCGTCTCGCAGCTCGTCACTTCCGCGCTCAGCACCGTCGGCTGCGTCGCGGTCATGGCCTGGATCGACTGGCGGCTGCTGCTGGTGACGGCGGGCTGCCTGGGCGCGGCCTCGGCGGTCGCGCTGGGCCTGGCCCGTGCGGTCCGCACGGCCGCGGTGGCCAACCGTACGGACACCAGCGACTTCGGGTCCGGGCTGCTGCGGGTGCTGGGCGCGCTCACCACGGTGAAGGCCTCCCGGGCCGAGCGGCGCGAGGCCGAGCGGATCGGGCGACTCGCCGACGCCGCCCGGGTCAGCGGGATCCGGGTGACCCGGCTGTCCGCGCTGCTGATGCCGTCGATGAACGTCGGCACCCAGGTCTCGCTGGCCGTGGTGATCGCGTGGGGCATGGCCCGGACGGCGACCGGTGAGCTGCCGATCGAGGACCTGACGGCCTTCATCATGTACCTCTTCTACCTGGTGAGCCCGCTGGTGACGCTGTTCCTGTCGCTGGGCGAGCTCCAGCAGGGGCGGGCGGCCATCGACCGGGTCAAGGAGCTCGCGGAGATCGAGACCGAGGACGGGTACGGGGACGGGGAGACGTCCCGGACCCGGGAGGCGGTCACGACCGCGGCCCCCGCCGGAGCCGCTCCGGAGCCGCCGCCCGCCGTCGAGTTCGAGGGCGTCGTCTTCTCGCACTCCGGTGCCGAGGTCCCCACCCTGGACGGGATCTCCTTCACCCTGCCGCGCACCGGCGTCACGGCCGTCGTCGGCCCCTCCGGAGCCGGCAAGACCACCCTGTTCCAGCTCATCGAACGCTTCCACACCCCCGACCGCGGCAGCATCCGCCTCGCCGGCACCGACACCGCCGCCCTGCCGCTGGACGAACTGCGCTCCCGGATCGGCCTGGTCGAGCAGGAGGCCCCGCTGATGCGCGGCACCGTACGGGAGAACCTCACCTACGCGCGGCCCGACGCCGACGAGGCGGAGATCGCCGAGGCCGTCTCGGCCGCCCACCTCACCGAGGTCATCGCCGGACTGCCCGCGGGCCTGGACACCCGGCTCGGCGAGGCCGGCACGGGTCTCTCCGGCGGTCAGCGCCAGCGCCTGGCCATCGCCCGAGCCCTGCTGACCCGGCCCGAGGTCCTGCTCCTCGACGAGGCCACCTCGCACCTGGACTCCGATTCCGAGGAGGCACTGCGCCGGGCCATCGCCGACATCGGCACCCGCTGCCAGGTGCTCACCATCGCGCACCGGCTCACCACCACCATCGACGCCGACCGGATCCTGGTCATCGAGGACGGCAGGCTGCGCGCGCACGGCTCGCACGCCGAGCTGATGGACCGGGACGCCACCTACCGGCGGCTCGCCGGACGCCAGCTGGCCCCGGCCGCGGGAGCCGCGTCATGAGCGCGGGCGCGGACGCGGCCGTCGTGGGGACCGGCCCCAACGGGCTCGCCGCGGCCGTCACCCTGGCCCGGGCCGGGCTGCGCGTGGTCCTGTACGAGCAGGCCGGCCGGATCGGCGGCGGTCTGCGCACAGAAGCGCTGTTCGACAGCGACGTCCGGCACGACATCTGCTCCGCCGTGCACCCGATGGCCGCCGCGTCCCCCTTCTTCCGGGCCTTCGACCTGCCGGGCCGGGGAGTGCCGCTGCTCCAGCC
>NZ_JZWV01000642.1 GCF_000966975.1 Streptomyces katrae
GGGAGTGCCGCTGCTCCAGCCGGAGATGCCGTACGCGCATCCGCTGGGCGGCGGCCGGTCGGTGGCCGCCTGGCGCAGCCTCGCCCGGACCGCGGAGGGGCTCGGCGCCGACGGGCCGCGCTGGGCCCGCCTGATGGGCCCGCTCGTACAGCGCAGCGAGGCCGTGGTCGAGTTGCTGCTGTCCGACCTGCGCGGTCTCCCGTCCGATCCGGTCGCGGCCCTGCGGCTGGCGACGCGGGTGCTGGCGCACGCGCTGCCGCGCAGCCCCCTGCGCACCCGGCAGGCACGGGCGCTGCTCACCGGGGTGGCGGCGCACGCCGTCGGGCCGCTGCCCTCGCTGCCCTCGGCAGCGGTGGCGATGCTCCTCGGGCACACCGCGCACAGCACGGGCTGGCCGCTGCCCGAGGGCGGCAGCGGCCGGATCGCGGCGGCGCTGGCCGAGGACATCACCGCGCACGGCGGCGAGTTCCGCACCAGCCACCGGGTCCGGGACCTCGCCGAGCTGGACGGCGTACCGCTGGTCCTGCTGGACGTGGGGCCCAAGGAGTTCCTGTCCCTGGCCGGGGACCGGCTGCCGTCCGGGTACCGGAGGGCGCTGGGCCGCTACCGCTACGGGCCGGGCGCGGCGAAGGCCGACTTCCTGGTGGACGGTCCGGTCCCGTGGGCCGACCCGCACTCGGGGCGGGCCGGGACGGTGCACCTGGGCGGGGACGCGGCCGCGATCGCCCGCCAGGAGCGGGCGGTGGCCGCCGGGAACCCGGGCGGCGCCCCGTTCGTCCTCGTGGTGGACGCGGCGGTGACCGACCCCTCGCGGGAGGTCCGCGGCCGCCGGCCGGTCTGGGCGTACGCGCACGTACCCAACGGCGACACCCGCGATCCGGTGGAGCTCGTCCGGCGGCGCATCGAGGAGTACGCGCCGGGCTTCGGCGACACCGTGATCGCCGCCCGGGGCCGGTCCGCGGCCGCCTTCGAGGCGTACAACCCGAACTACGTCGGCGGGGACATCGCGGCGGGCGCGCTCACGCTCCGCCAGTCGCTGGCCCGCCCGACGCCGCGCCCCGATCCGTACGGCACGCCGCTGCCCGGGGTGTACCTGTGCTCGGCGGCCACTCCCCCGGGGCCTTCGGTGCACGGCATGTGCGGGTACCTGGCGGCGCTGGCCGCGCTCCGCCGCCACCACGGCGTACGGAAGGCTCCCGACCTGTCCCCCTCCCCCGAGAAGGAGCCGACCGCGTGATCGTCTGGAAGCGGCACGGCCTGGTCTTCGGCGCGGGCACCCTGTGCGTCCTGCTGAACAACGGCGGGGTGAACCCGCTGTGGACCCTGGGCGTGGTCCTGCTGGCCGTGGGCGGTGTGATGCGCTGGTCCCTCACCCGTCGGCAGCGCCCGCGCGGCGAGCGCCCGCCGGTGGCACTGCGGGTCCCGGTGGAGGGCCGCTGGCAGGCCCTGAACGGGCCGGCGACCAAGGTGCCCAGCCACACCCACAGCCACGCCCAGACCTACGCCATCGACCTCAAGTACGCCGCCGGCGACCCGGAGCCCCCCTTCCGCAACCTCTGGCCGCTAGGCCGGCGCCCGGAGCGGCACCCGTCCTTCGGCCGTCCGGTCCTGGCCCCCGCGGACGGCGTGGTGGTGGCCACGGCCGGCCGGACGCGCGACCACCTCTCCCGCTGGTCGCTGCCGGCCTTCGCGTACATGTACCCGGAGGGCTTCGTCCGGGGTCTGGGCTGGCCCTGCCACGTCTGGGGCAACTACGTCCTGCTGGACCTGGGCGACGGTGTGGTGGCGGGCTTCGCCCACCTGCGCCGGGGTTCCCCCTGGCGGACTGCGGGAACTCGGGGAACTCCTCCGAACCGCACCTGCACTTCCAGCTGATGGACGGCCCCGACCCCGCCACCGCCCGGGGCGTCCCCTTCACCTGGACCTACCGGCTCGACGACGGCACGGAACACGACGGCGTCCCGGCCGACACCACGTTCTTCACCGCCGTACCGCCCCCTCCCGGCCCGCCCCCTCCCGGC
>NZ_JZWV01000643.1 GCF_000966975.1 Streptomyces katrae
TGCTCACCCCGACCCGCCCCGTCCGCGTCTACGCCGGGATGAAGATCGGACAGATCATGTTCTTCGTCTCCGAGGGCGCCATCGACCTGTACTCCGGCAAGTACCAGGCGTCCGCCGGGCCGCAGCCCTCCGCCTACTGGCGCGACCTCGGCCCCTCGGCGGTGACGTCGTGATCCTGACCGGACCGGCCATCGCCGCTGCCCGCGACGCGGGCCACATCACGATCGACCCGTACGAACCCGACCGCCTCTCCCCCAACGCCTACGACTGGCGCCTCGGCAGCATCCTCCGCGTCTGCCAGGGCGACTTGGACGCCGCCGCCCCCACCACCTTCCGCGAACTCACCCTCCCCGACGACGGCTACGTCCTCGAACCCGACAACCTCTACCTCGGCCACACCCTGGAGCGGACCGGATCCGAGACCTACGCCCAGCTCCTCAACGGCGACCGGACCACTGGCTGCCTCGGCATCTGGGTCCACGTCTCCGCGCCCCTCGGCCACCAGGGCCACGCCATCCGCTGGACCCTGGAGATCAGGGCCACCCGCCCCGTGCGCGTCCGACCCGGCATGACCTTCGGAAAGCTCGTCTTCCTCCGCACCCACGGCACGCCAGCCAGCTACCAGCAGCACGGCCTCAAGTACCGCACCAGCGAAGGCATCGAAACCTCCCGCCTCTACGAGGAGAACCCCGGAGGCCACCCGTGAACCCCGTCGTCGCCACCGCGCTCGATCTCCCGTACCCCAGCCCCGGCGGAAGCGTCGAACTCTTCCTCGACCTCTACACCGGCGCCCAGCCCGCCATCCCCGCCCGCGCCTTCATGCTCGCCCCCGACGGCCCTCACCCCCGCACACCCGCCGGCCTCGACCTCCTCCACGCCACCGGGAAGTGCATCGGCGGCGACCGCTTCAACCGGTACGTCACCAACCTCCGTCATGCCCTCACGGCCGCCGTCGACCCGCGGCAGATCAGCGTGCTGCACCTCTACCACCTGGCCTTCGGCGCCACCCCGGCCCTCCTGCGCGCCTTCCCCCGCCACCCCCGCATCGCGTTCGTCCACGGCACCGACCTCCTGTACGCCGAGAACCACAGCACCCAGCTCCGCGTCCTGCGCGAGGCCGCGAAGGCGGCCGACGCGATCGTCGTCCCCACCCACGCGATGACCGACCGCTTGCTCAAGCTCGCCCCCAAGACGGACAGGCGCAAGATCGAGAAGATCCCGTGGGGCGTCCCCGACCAGCTCCTGACCGCTCCCCCGTCCCGACCTGCACGACGCCGCGCCAGCCACCTGCGCGTCCTCTTCGCGGGCCGCGTGAGCTCCGAGAAGGGCCTCGAACCCCTCCTCCAAGCCGAAGCGGCCACGCCCTCCATCGAACTGGGCGTCGCCGCACCCCGGTCCCAGTTCCAGGACCTCGTACCGGTCATCCGCCAGCACGGCGTCCACGTCCGCTACCTCGGCTGGTTCCGACGACAGCAGCTGTGGAAGGTCTTCGCCGACCACGACGTCCTGGCCGTGCCCTCCACCACCCTGGAGGCCATGGGCCTCGTCGCCCTCGAAGCCCAGGCCTGCGGCCTCCCCGTCCTCTACCAACCCGTCCCCGGCCTCACCGAGGCCCTCGCCGGCACCGGCATGGCCACCGACTTCACCACCCCGGCCACCGCGGCCCACGACCTCAACCGCCTCCGCACCACACCGGGCCTGCTCGAACTGCTCCGCGCGGCCGGCCGCACCAACGCGGCCCGCTTCCCCCTCAGCGCCACCGCCTCGGCCATCACCGACCTCGGCCGACGGCTCACCTGACACCACCCGTGGCGCAGTCGGGCCGGCCCCGGACACGTCACTAGGCTGGCCAGCGGACCACCCGCGGCCGTACGACGATCGGGAGACCATGACCACGCCCTCCACCGCCCGAATCGAAGACCTCCTCCAGACCGGCGTACGCGAGGAGGTCTACCCCGGCGCGGTGTGGGCGGTCGGGGACGCCGACGGCATCCGCGCGAGCGGAGCCGTCGGTCTCCTCGACCCCGACCGGCCCGACGAACCCATGCGGCTGGACACCGTCTTCGACATGGCCAGCCTCACCAAGATCCTCGCCGTCTGGTCCACGATCGGCACGCTCGTCGAGCAGGGCAAACTTGACCTCCACGCCCCTCTCGGCAGCTTCTGGAACGAGGTCGCCGGCCACCCCCTGGCCCGGGCCACGGCCCACCACCTCCTGACCCACACCGCGGGCCTGCCCCTGCGCGCCAACCTGAAGAACCTCTACGGCACCGACCCCCAGGACATCCGCGACGGCGTCCTCCTCGAAGCCCTCCACCGCCCGCCGGGCGAGGCCGTCGAGTACACCGACCGAGCCGCCCTGATCCTCGGCTACCTAGCCGAACACCTCTCGGGCCAGCCCCTGGACCGGCTCGCCACCGACCGCGTCTGGCACCCCCTGGGCATGACCCGCACCCGCTTCGGCCCCCTCCCTGGCACCGAGGCAGCCCGCTGCGCCCCCACCGAGTACGACGAGGTGATCGGCACCCACCTCAAGGGCACCGCCCACGACTTCTCCGCCCGCCTCCTCGGCGGCGTCTGCGGCATCGCCGGCACCTTCTCCGTCCTCGACGACCTCGCCCTCTTCCTCCGCCACATGCTCGCCCACAACCGGGCTGCCTTCGGCCCCACCTGGATCAAGGACTCCCTCCGCATCCACACCGGCACCCTCACCCCCGCCCGCGGCCTCTTCTGGCACCCCGCTCCCGGCACCGACCCCGCTGAGGACATCTGGGTCCACTACGGCTTCACCGGCACTGGCATGTGGATCAGCACCACCCAGAGCCGCTGGGCCGTCCTCCTCACCAACAAGCTCCGCTTCAACCGCGACCGCGAACCCTTGACGGAGATCCGCAACGCCTTTCGCACGGCCGGGTTCACCTCGCCGCATCGAACCCGGAGAGCATGATCGTTCAACGTTCTTCACAGCGAGGTGCCGCCATGGCGGCATGCACGTAGCGGGAGACGCTTGCGGTCTCCCGGTCGGGCTGCCGACGGATGTCACGCCGGGAAACGATCGCCTAGCGCGGCCAGGACTCGACCCTTGCGGCAAGAAGTGCTGGAGATGACGGTCAGATCACGCCACACAACACCTACCATCATATGATCACTGTTGCTCTGGGTGACGGATCAGGGGTGGGGCGAGCGGTGTACGCGTCCAAGGCGTTGGTAGAGCGATTCCGATCATGCGAGCGGGTGGAGATCCCGCTGCGGCCGGAAGTTACGGTCCTAGTCGGGGAGAACAACGCAGGTAAGTCGAGCGTGATCGACGCGCTCCGACTGCTCACGGATCCCCTGGATGGGCGCCGAATACGGTACTTCGAGGAAGCTGACGTCCTGCAGGCTGCGGCCACGCTGGGCGGCCCTCTCCTGCAACTGGACGTAGCGGGCATCGGTCCGCAGCACAGTGGGGCGTACTTGGAGGCACTGCTGCCCGAAGGAGCTCCCGATAACCGTACCGCGCGGTGGCAGGTGTCCTGGACACCACCGCAGCCGGGCGGACGCCGAGGAAGTACCGTCTGGACGCAGGGCGTGGGCCTCCCCGTCACAGGCGATCCTCCCGCTCGTGGGGGCGTGCGGCATGTCTACCTGCCCGCATTGCGCGACGCGGAGCGAGAGCTGGCCTCGGCTGGCGGGGACCGGGTGCGGATGATCCTTCGCGGGCTGTTGGGAGACGATGAGCAGGTTGATGCCTTCGTGGAACGGATCGGCAGCGATCTGAAGAGGGTGGCCGCGGATCCGGACGTGGCTAGAGTCAGCGAGAAGATTAATGACCCTCTGCGGAACATGACCGTCGGCGCACACCCGCAGACTAGTCAACTCGCCCTGGCTGAGCCTACCTTTGCGTCGATCGCCCGGTCGCTGCGGGTGCTGTTGGGTGATGCCGTTGGCCAGCCTCTTCCGCTGTCGGCCTCGGGGCTGGGCTACTCCAACGCCCTGTTCATCGCCACAGTGATGGCAGAGTTGGACGCAGCAGCGGACGCCGACCTGACCCTGCTGCTGGTCGAGGAGCCTGAAGCGCACCTGCATCCGCAACTGCAGACGCTGCTGCTGCGCTACCTGCAGCAGCGGGCGCGGGCCTCGCGCTGTCGGCCTGCCGGTGACCCGTCCCAGCCGGCCGGGCATCTGCAGGTGGTGGTCACGACCCATTCCCCGATCCTGTCGGCTGCCGCCAGTGTGGAGAATCTGGTGATTATGGCCCGGTGCCCGGCCGGGTTGTCCAGCGGCTGGCAGGCACATCCTTTGCCGATTCCCCGGCTGCATCTGAGCCCAGATCGGATAAGGCATCTGGACCGCTACCTGGATGCCACGAAGAGCGCCCTGCTATTCGCCTCACGAGCGATTCTGGTGGAGGGCATTTCCGAGCTTCTTCTGCTGCCCGCCCTGGCCGAGCGGGTCCTTGCCGCCCCGGCGGGTGCAGACGCACGAGCAGTCCGGGAAGCCTCCGAAGCACTGGAACGCTTCTTCGGCACCACCCGGGTGATCGTCGACGGCGTCGGATTCGAGGTCTATCTGCGGGTGCTTCTGGCACCCGTGGACGGGATGAGCCTGGGACGGCGGGTGGCACTGATCACCGACACCGATGTGGCACCCGACCAGCCGGAACCGCGCCGGCTGCAGTCACTGCGGGCGCTTCCCCTCCGCTGGGGTTCGCCTGGTGAGCTACACCTGGCCGCGGCGCCCCGCACGCTGGAACCGGCGCTGTGGTCGGCCGACAACATCGCCGCCTTGAAGGCCGCGTTCCTGCGGTGTGCGCCGCGCTCGAAGGAACGCTGGGAGCAAGTCGCCCAGGCAAAGGACCCCGCCCTGGCATTCGGGGAGTTGTTCGTCGCGAAGACCAGTCGGACTGCCACGGGCGCGGACGAGCAGGTCGTGAAGGGCACCGAGATCTCCAAGGGCCTCTTCGCCCAGGAGCTCGCCGATGTGCTGGGCGATCCGGCAGTTGAGTTCACCGTGCCCGACTACCTGGCGGACGCCATCCGCTTCATCGTCGCCATCGACAGCGCTGCCGGGGTGATCACGCCATGAGCGAGCCGGAGCAGACGAATACGGTGCGAGCCGACGCCGAGGCACAGCAGAACACCGCAACAACGGTGATCGCTCCGGCCTACGTACCCGCCTGCCCAGGCGCGGGCAAGACGCATGTGATCACCAACCGCCATCTGCAGTCGCCCAGACGGCTGCTACGCCAAGGCCGGGCGCCGCTGCCGCCAGGCGGGCCGCGCCGACCTCGTCCAGGCACCACACTTCATCGGCACGCTCGATTCGTTCTTGTGGGAGTTCCTGGTCAAGCCTCGGCGTCCAGCCGAGCCCGTGCCCCGGCTACTGGACTCATGGGCAAGTATCAAGGCCCCGGTGCAGGGTACAGACCGCGAAATCTCACTGCACCGTTTCCCCATGGCCCTGCACCCTTCACACGATCCAGCGCGCGAGGAGGTGGTCTGGAACAAGCTCGACTACGACACCAGGCAGCTCATCGAAGCCAGCACCTACGACCGCATGGCTTGGCAGGAGAAGATCTTCGCCACCCGCAAGTCTTTGTGCCAGCAGGGATACTTCACCGGGCATGAGGCACGGTTGTTGGCCCTGTGGAACCTGCACAACGCCGAGGCCTCAGCCAAGCTACTGCCCCCGCTACGCTCCCGGTTCGCGGAAGTCGTCGTCGATGAGGCCCAGGACTGCTCAGCCGCCGACCTGGCAATTCTCCAGCTACTGCACGACGCCGGCCTACCGCTGATCCTCGTCGGCGACCCGGACCAGGCCATCTACGCCTGGCGCGGCGCCGAACCGCACGCGCTGGGGAACTTCGCAGCCCGTCTGTCCCACACTCCTCACCGCCTGACGGGCAACTGGCGAAGCTCTCCCGTCATCTGCCACTTGGCGGCCACCCTGCGCACGGGACAACGCCCACCGGACACGTCCGTCATGCGCGACGAAGACATCCCTGTCCTGCTTCTGCCCACCCGGTTCGCCACCTCCGGCAGCCGTCACCTGCACTCTCCGACCGGTGACAACATCGTCGATGTCTTCCGTGCACGCGCCGAGGAGTACGCCATCGAGGCCAAGGACTGCCTCGTGACCGCCTACAAATACGCCACCCTGCCGGGAATTGCCCGGGAGAAGCCCAACACCAACGCCATCACCAGCCTGGCCTGGGCCCGAACCACTGTCCACACCACGGGCGCCTCCAGCGACGACCTCGCCCGGGCCTGCGCCATCGCCGTACGCACCCTGTTCGGCTACTGGTATCCAGGCGAAACGGGAGGCCTCGACCGCATCATGGCTGCCCACCGCCTATCAGCAGGTCAGATCCACCGCACGGCCTTCGCGTTCCTGTACAGCCTGCCAGCCCCCCACAAGGAGTGGGGTCCACAGGTGTGGCAGGCCATGAAGGCCTGGCCCCCTCTGCCCGGAGCCGCTCCGCAGGGCGGCAAGGGCCGCCCCGCAGGAAAGCCCACCCTGGCCCGCTCCCAGTTGGCCACCGGCGTACGCACCAACATCGTCCACCAGCTCAAAGGCGACGAAGCCGACGGGGTCCTGCTACTGCTGCCCGACCTTGGAAGTGTCCAACGATGGGCCACCTCGGATCCGGCCACCGACGAGGTGCTGCGTGTCTGGTACGTCGCCGTCACCCGCGCCCGCCGCTTGGCCGCCATCGCCCTGCCCGAGGAGGAGATCGACGCGCTGGCCCAACTCCTGAAGGGACGCCAAGTACCCGTGCGAGTCACATGATTCCGTTCCCACGTCTCGGGATCAAGGAGTTGTCGGGCTGCCGAAGCCAAGTGACGGTGAGCCAGTCCCGGTAGGTGCCCGCGAGGTCATCGCCGCGGCGTGTACCGCGTTCGAAACGGGAAATCACGGCCGGCCAGACGCTGAAACACTCGGCGACGATGGTCAGGGTGATGTTCTTGGCCTGGTGTGCTGGCGGGAGGTCGGAGACGTCCGCGACGCTGACCGGTGGGGTGAGCCACCCAAAGGGAGTCACCACCCTCATGGTCGACCTCGGAGTGGTGGCGCTACTACACCTCCTTCTCGCTCGCAGGCGACACGGACTCCCGAGAAACACGCTGTGTAGCCGCTTCGGGCTGGCGGCGGATAGGAAATGCGGTGAAAAGACTGCGGCAGGTGCGTCTGCTGCCACACAATCGATCAGGAAGTGACCAAAGGGGGATGGTTCATGGAGCAGGACGGGACCGAGCTTGCTGAGGCGCTCAAGGCTGTACGAGCAGGGCTTTCAGCCGCCCAGCAAGAAGGGGATGGGGCCGCGATCCGGTTCAAGGTCAAAGAGGTCACCTTGGACCTCGGGATCGAGCTTCGGGCCGCTGGGGGAGCATCGGGCGGGGTGAAGGCATTCGTCGTGTCTACCGAGGCTAAGGGTGAGTGGTCGAGGGCCCGGACCCATCGGTTGACAGTGAATCTTGAGATTGACGGCTCGGATCACGTGCTGATCAGTGGAGACGCCACCAGTTTCGGGGAAACCGACGGCGAGAACCTGTTCGAGTAGGCGAGGCGCGCGGTGGAGGCTGCGAGCTGGCCGCGGACTGTGGAGGTTCTCGGCGCAGGCGGCGGTTGCGGGTCGGGCACCTTGATCGCTCCAGGTCTGGTCCTGACTGCGTTGCACGTCGTGGCGCAGGCTGGTGACAGACCACCTGCACCCGGTGGGCGGATCCGGGTATGGGTGCTGCGTGACCGACAGGAACATTCGGTCGAGGTCGTGTGGGTCGGCGACCGGGATCTGGATGCGGTGCTCCTGTCTGGAGACCCGAGACGGCTGGGTAAGGACCTGGCACCAGTGAGATGGGGCGAACTGACCTGTTCGAGGCCGACGGTCCAGCCGACATGCTCGGCCATCGGCTTTCCACGGGCCGCGTGGCGCACGGTCGTCCGCCCAGACGGTAGTCAATCCGTGGTGCACGGCGACCGGGAAGTCGTCGGTCATGTCAGTGCGGTGACCAGCCTGAATGCTGCGAAGTACGACATCGACGTCTCGAACTCCCTAGCTGGCGATGTAGGCGGCAAAACCGGCTGGAGTGGCCTGTCGGGCGCTGGGTTGTTCTGCAACGAAATCCTCATCGGCCTGGTCGAGGCCGTCCCAGAAGCCTGGAGAAGCCGAACCCTATGGGCTCTGCCCGTGCGGCGCCTGCTCGCGCTTCCCACCTTCACCGCCGCGGTGACAACGCACAGCGGCATCACGCCACACTTGGAGTCCGCAGACCAGAGCCCTCTGTTCCACGCCCCTCCCGTTCCTCACATATCACCCTCGTATCTACTCTCACCACAGGCCGAGGTCGTGCCGTTCATGGGCATGGAGAAGGAAATCGCCGAACTGACGTCCTGGTGCACAAACCGGCGAGTAGTGGACGTGGCCGTGGTCTTCGGCCCTGGAGGTGTCGGGAAGACGAGGCTGGCAACTGAGCTCATTCGGCGCATGACCCAACGGCGCTCACCGTGGACGGCCGGGTTCCTGTCCGATGTGCAGAGGGCCAGCGGGTCGCTGGAATCGCTGACGACAAACATATGGCCGCTCTTGCTGGTTCTCGACTATGCAGAGACACGAGTGGACCAGGTTGAAGAGACGCTGCGTCTATGCATGGGTGCGCGTCACACCCATGACAAGGTCCGAATACTGCTGCTAGCCAGATCTGCACAGCAGTGGTGGAGGGATCTCCAAATGGACTGGCAAGGCTCCACGGTGATGGAGAGGGGTACCGTGGTGCGACTGACTGCGGCGGCGGCGCATTCGCGCGCTGGTAGTGCGCGAAACTTCGAAATTGCTACCCACGCCTTCCGCGAACGCATCGCGCATCTTGCCGCAGTCGAGGACCTGTTGCCCGGTTGCGATGAGCCCGAAGCAGTCTCCGAACCTCTAGCTGAAGAGCACTCGGCAGGGCCGGCCGAGGAACTCGTCGTCTCCACCCACATGGCTGCTCTCGCGCAGGTCCTGGAACACGCCATTGTTCCTTCCGCCACCGACATCGTCCGCCCGGTCGATGTTCTCCTGGCCCATGAGAGCAGGTACTGGCGGCACAGCGTGCGCTCACACGGTCTCGACGACGTCTTCCACCACCAACGGGGTTTGCTACGTGAACTCGTCGCCGTTCAACGCATCGTCGGGGCCCAAGAGCGCCGAGACGCATTGAACGCTGTGATGGCAGCCTTTCGCTTCCACGACCGCGACTTCGACAGTCCGCAGCTCCCGAATCACGAGGTGATGCGTCGTATCGAGCAGATGCTTGCCGATCTCTACCCGGCGACGGACGGAGCACGCTGGGGAGCAATGAGCCCGGACATTCTCGCCGCTGAACTGATTGCTCGAGCAGACCACGACAGCGACAGCGAGTTAGTCGTCAGTATCCTTCCCGACACCGGTCTCTCCACCGTCCAGCAGCACCGTGCCATGACTGTCCTCGCACGCGCCACCACACATCAGCCCGCCCTGACCAACAGCATCGCCCGTGCTGTGACCGCTGCGCCAGCCATCCTCCTCGGCACCGCGGTCGATGTCGCAAGCGAGCTTCCCCCAAGTGATGCAATCACCTGGCTGAACGCCATCAAGCCTGCTGCCACTAATCGGCCGAATGCCGGCGAGCATGACTCCACCGACCACCTCCGTCGAATCGAAGCCCTCCTGGACCAGCTCGCGCCGTGCTCCGACCCACCCACCCCTCAGGCCCCCACTGAGCCCACTGAGCCCACCGAGCCCACCGAGCCCACCAGCATGGAGCTTGACGCCAATCCCCGTAGCGAGGCACCGGATACCACCACCCCCGAAGCCGACAATGGCACCTCTGTCGCCGGTCACCTGGGCACCGAGGACCACGAGGAACGCTCCGACCTTCTGAGTCCTTTGCCCTCAGTCCGAAAGACGCGTCGCCGTCGGGCCTCCCTCAGGCTCCACCTCCCTCCAAAGGCCCACCCGGGCGCTCGAGAACCGGTTCCCGCTCGGTTCCGGTTATCGAGCGGGGCCTTCGCTGACCCTCGTAGACAACAGAGGATGGATCAGGCACTGCACTGCCTTGCTGAGGAGGCTCGTAGGTCCGATTGTTCCCTCCCCGCTGTGAATACGATCCTCCTCCGCGTGGACGGCACCGTCGAGCTGAACCTGTCCACCGCTGCTCCGGCCATCGCACCGTTCCGCTCACAAGGAACCGACACGATGTGGCGCTGCCTCAGCGACCACGTTCTTCCCCTCGGACCCGAGACGAGTGCACCATCGGCCCCGTACCCAGCCCTGGTACACCTGGGCTGGACCTCCGACGGAACGATCACACTCGCCGATCTCGAGCATGTCGGACTCGTCAATATCGAAGGATCTGCCAACCGAGTCCAGCCCATCCTCGGCGCGCTGGCCTTCGGGCTCACCAATACGTACCGCTCCAGCCGTACGCAGGTGCATGCCTTAGGTGTCCCTGCACGGGACATCGGCTACGCCAGACAGCACATCACACAGCACGCCACCTTTCAGGGCGCGCTGGAAGCCACTCGTACGCACGCCGAATCAGCCCGCTCCGCGCTCGACGCACTGGGTTTGGCTCATCCCCGTGACGCCCGCCTCCATGACCCAACGAACGACCTGTGGACGCCGCTGATCATTCTTACCGGTCATCAGATGACCAACGAGGCCGCCGCAGAGCTAGGCCACATCCTCGACGCCCGCCCTCGACCCTGCCTGGGCGTCGTTGCCCGCGCCTCATCATCCAGCCGCAACCTGGCCACCGAGTGGACCGTCACTCTCGATCCGTGACCGATCCTGACCGCTGCTGCGCGGGGATCTAGAGGCACGAGCTCTGAGCTCGGCACGATGGAAAGCGTTTCGGACTGCCCACGGGGAGATCAGGCCAGCACTTAGAGGAAGCCACGCACAACCCGTATCGGCGCCACGATCCTTGGACGGCTGCCGAACCACGCACCGAGAAGGGGGACCAGCATGGCAATGTTCCGCCGCCCCATCAATGAACAGCGCGACGAGACAGCCGAGGAGCTCACGCTGCTGCGCACCGAATTCGGACAGGAGTTGCGCACCGGTCTGGCCGAGCTGCGCGGCCTCAACACTGACCTCCGCCAGCAGCTCGGTGCCAGGCTGGAGAGCGGCCTGCAGGATGTCCGGGATGAACTGCGTGACCTCCACCGCGAACTCAACGATGTCCACAAGACAATCACCGAGGCCCGCCGCGAATCGGAATCTCTGCGCTTGGAGCTTGAGACTGCACGTCGTCAAGCCGCCGAAGCACGAACCGAATTTTCCGGTGGAGGAGCGGAAGGCCCGATGCCACCCGTTGCGGCATCCGTCCCCGACGCCATGCACATGACCACCGCGCAGCCGCCCGTCCTGGACAAGGGGTCAGCGCAAGCCCCGCCAGACTCCGAACCTCAGGTGCAAGCCTCCACGCCCGCCATTCAGTGGACGCTGGACGCCGTACTTGAGCAGGCAGCCGGCGTCAGCGCTGCAGACTTGATCTGTCACCGTGACGCATGGGCCTTCATCGTGGAACAGGGTGCCCGAAACGCTCACTTCCGCGTCCCGGGTCTTGCCACCAGCGGTGACGATGCCGAGCAGACCAACGTGACGCTCTCTGGCCGTACCCTGATCGCTGTCCTCAGCGCTCTGCACACAACCCAGCACTCGGACGCGACCTCACGGGAAGACCGCGCGCTCGCCTCGACCTACTACAGCCGGATAGCCAGCGTCATCACGGACGCTCTCCCCGCACAAGGGGATGCCACCAGGACCCGCATCGTCATCGACGACCGCCCCCCGGTCTCCACCGAGCAGTAGCCGCCAGCCCCGGCTCGGCATGTCTGACGAACCGGGGCCCCAGGTGCCCACAATTGCGTTCCGACCGGGAGGAAGCCTTCAGTCGACGACGCGAGGTCCGGCCAACTTGATCTCTTTCTCCCGAACGGGGGCTATGCAGACTCGTGGTGCGCATCACAAGCGCGCTCGCGGCGAGGAAGCGAGGCGACGCTCCATCCGAGGCAGCCTCCGCTGGGGAGAACCTGGGGAGAATGAAGGTCCGTTGGGGAGCGGCTGGGGAGGTTCGGGCGCATCAACAGGTAGCACGCCGAAAGGGCCGGCAAGACTGATCGCCGCAGGTCGGGGTGCCTATGTAGCCGATTTCCGCAGGTCAGCGGTGTGAGGGTGACGAC
>NZ_JZWV01000644.1 GCF_000966975.1 Streptomyces katrae
TCAAGAAGATCTCCTCGTGGGCCGCCATCCTCTTCGCCCCCACGCTGGTCGGCACGATCTACGGCATGAACTTCGAGGTCATGCCCGAACTCCACTGGGCAGCCGGCTACCCCTTCGCGATCCTGCTGATGGCGGCGGTCTGTACGAGCCTGTATCTGATCTTCAAAAAGCGGGACTGGCTGTAGCGAGCCACCGGCAAGGGGTCGCGCCGACTCGGCGTCGTCGCCGCGACGGGGGCGGCGCCCGGCGCAGTCGCCGTTGACCGCGCTCCGCAGGAAATGGCCATTCGGCGAACCCTGCGATTTCGCGGCGTAGCACACGACCGAGAAGCCCCGACGCAGGCCAGCGGGCTGTGCAGTCGCCCGGACATTCCCGGAGACATGGCCGACTTGCACCCTTGCCGCCCACTCGATCATGACGGGGCGTCAGGTTCTGTCGGTGACCGCCGCTACAACCGAACTGGAGGTCCGCACGGCGCGGACCGATGGGGAGGGAATCAGCATGCCGAAGGTTCCGGACGGATACGTGCGCGTACGCAGCCACCTCCGCCGCAAGCCGGGCCCGAAGTCCGCCAAGGGGTTGAGCGTCTGGGCCATCGCCGGCCTGTGCGCGGTGGTGTGGCTCTGGGGGCAGATTTTTGGGTTCGGCGACAGCTCCGCTGAGCAGCGGCCCGCGCCGAAGCCCGGCGTCTCCGCGCCAGCAGGCGGCCAGTGACGGCCCGACGGCGGCGAAGCATCCGGTGGCGACCGCGCAGTACCGCAGACGTCCTGGGGGCGGCAGCCGTTGCCCTCGCGCTCGCGGTCGCCCTGGCACAGGCCACATCGCGCCTGCTTGCGAAGGCCGCCGAGAGCTGGCCGCTGCTGATCCTGATCGGTCTGGCCCTCGCCACCGGCTTGGCCTGCATCCGGGTATGGCGGTCCCGCCGGAACCGCGCGGCCAGCGAGAGGCTGGCTCGCCTGCGCATCACCTTGGCCGAGTTGGACGCAATGGACGACCAACAGTTCGAGTACGCACTGTGCGATCTCCTCGTCCGCGACGGCTGGGCGGCCACGAAGGTGGGACGCGGCGGGGACCAGGCCGCGGACGTGATCGGCGCCCTGGTACCCCTCGGACGACTCGTGGTGCAGGCGAAGCACACCCGCGTCGGCGGCAAGGTCGGCTCGTCGGTGATGTACGAGGTGAACGGCACGGCAGGCCCCTGCGCACAAGGGCGGACCACGCGGTCGTCGTCACCAACGGCTCCTTCACCCGCGACGCCATGGCCTAGGGCGACCGTCACGGAGTCCACTGGGTCGACCG
>NZ_JZWV01000645.1 GCF_000966975.1 Streptomyces katrae
GGAGTCCACTGGGTCGACCGCGACCGACTCGGCCAATGGGCCCACGATGGCAAGGCCCTGCACGAACTGCTCGGACTGCCCTCCCGGCGCTCCCGCCTGCCCTGGCGCCGATCGGCATGAGACGCAGAGCCTGACTCACCAACCAGAACGGGTGGCACAGCATGAGCTGTGCCACCCGTTCTCAGTCAAGGGCAAAGTCGTCTGGGACGTACTGAGGGGCCACACCGAGCAACGCATCGACTGCCGCGCGTCCCTTGCCGCCGGCCTCGGGCATGAAGTGGGCGTAGTGGTCGAGGGTGATGGTCGGGCTGGAGTGGCCGAGCCATCGGGCGAGGGTGACGACGGATTCACCCGCCTCGAGGATCACGGAGGCGTAGGTGTGCCGGAGTACGTGGAAGCCGTCCTTGCGTGAGGCCTTCCAGCGCTGGCCCTTCTCCCTCAGGGGGATCACGTCGGCCTTCGCGAGGGCGGGTTTCCACACCTCGTCGTTGAAGATGTTGGCGCGGATCGCGTTGCCGTAGGTCGTGGTCAGGACGAGCGGGAAGGAGCGCTTCTCCCGATCGGCTTCGGGGCCGCCCCAGGGCAACTCGACCTCGACGGCGGGATGCTGCAGGAAGTGTGCGCGCAGCTCGGCCGCCACCGAAGGCGGCATGTCGACGACCCGGGTCTTCTCACCCTTCGGAAGGGTGAAGTACAGGCGGCCGTACAGGAGCTGGACCTGTCGGCGGACGCGGATGAGGCCGCGCTCGAAGTCGATGTCCACCGGCGACAGCCCGAAGACCTCCCCCTGGCGCAGCCCGCACCCGAGAGCGACGACGACGACGATCCGGTACCGCTGGTTGACGACGTCCCGCACCCGTTGCGCGGTCTCCAGCGGCCAAGCCTCCCGCTGGTCCTCCGGGACCTTGGGCCAGCGCACCGACTTGGCGCGCATCGGGTTGCGGACCAGGCGCTTGTCGTCGATCGCCGTCTCGAAGACGTTCGAGAGGGTGGTCAGGATCTGCCGGGCGTAGCGCGGTGCGCACTCGCCTTCGAGCGTGGCGATGTAGCCGCGCAGGACGGACGCCGTGACGTCCCGCAGCGCGACGTCACCGATGTGTGGGAGTACGTGGAGGCGCACTCGCTCGTCCACCCGCTTGACCGTGCCCGGTGCGCCCCGCACGCCCGCCTGCCAGTGGCGCGCGACGTAGTCGGCGACGGTGATGGAGCCGTCGCGCGGGTCGACGAACTCGCCCCGCTCACTGTCGGTGCCGGCTCGGCGGAGCCATGCCTTGGCGTCCTCCAGGGTGTCGAACGACATTCCCCGGACGCCCGGGATGCCCGCGACCCGGTACCGGCTGCCCCTGCCGTACCGGGCGGTGCGCTCGCGCTTGCCGGTGACGGGGTCCTTCTTCTAGTTGATCCAGCGGTCTTCGACGTAGCCGGCCAAGTCTTTCCTTGCGCTAGGGGTTCGGGACGGTCGGCCGGAAGCCGTCAGACGGTTGCCGAGTAGGCGGCGCGCCGCTGCGGTGCGGCGCTCACGGGGTTGAGGTCGGGGTTGGAGCGGGAGTCCGCCTGCTCCTGCGCACGTATCCAGGCGTCGAGCGCGTCGACCCTGTACGTCACCCGCCCGCGGGCGCCCATCCGGAAACTGGGCGGACCCTGCCGCCGGTGACGCCAGACGTAAAGCGTCTTGGGTGAAATGCCGAGATACGCGGCCGTGTCCTGGACCCCGACAAATGCACGGCCGACGGTGGAACGGTGACGAAATTCAGGGGAACCGACAGAGGAAATCGGATCGACGACAGACAAGCGAAGTTCCTTACGAAGGGGGCGGGGAAATAGACCACTGGCCACGCACAGGCGCAGCGGCCGCCAGGGACCACCAATGGTGCGGAGAATCCCCGATTTCGGAAACCGGGGATCGTCGGCTATATTCCGCCCACCCTCAGCGACTCGGGGCGGCTCGACGCAGCAGCGAGAAGCGCGTGTGGCGGCGCTCCGAGGGCTGCGGCGATGGCGACGAAGTCGTCGATGTCGCAGCGGCGTACCGTGCGTTCGATCCGGGAGAGCGCGGTGAAGGTCATGGGGCGGCCGAGTGCGGTGACCCGGGCGGCGAGCTGGCGCTGGGAGTAACCACGGGCCACGCGGGTGCGTTCGATGGCCTGGGCGGCGGCGCGTCCAGCGGGTCCGATTCCAAGAAGGCGTGGCGGCATTGGTGTGTTGTAGCTTGCCCGCCGGAGGCTACGGAAGGCATTCCCCGTCTGCTGTGAGCGATCCCGGACCGACACCGAATATCGCGGGCGATTTCGCCGACCGGGGTTTCGGGTTTACGGTCGTGCGACCGGAAAACCTTTCACGGCCGCTTGAGCCAGGTCTGGACTTCTGGACCCGGGGTGTGGCTGTGTTGTCCACGCACCCCGGCCCCGCCGGATTCCATGCCCCGATTTCGAAAGGCGGTCGATCTCCATCGCCCGTATCCGCACCATCAAGCCCGAGGCCTTCGCCTCCGAGTCCCTGGCGGCCGTGTCACTGAGCGCCGAGCGGACCTTCTTCGGCCTGCTCACCCAAGCCGACGACAAGGGCCGCATCCGCGACCAGTCCGCCGTCATCGCCGGACAGTTGTGGTCGCTGCGCCGCGAACACGGTCCGGTCGAAGTCGAGGACGATCTGACACAGCTCGACGCGGCCGGCCTGATCTGCCGCCACGAGGGCGAGGACGGAAGGCAGTACCTGCACGTCGTCGCCTTCGCCCTCCACCAGAAGATCAACCGCCCCAGCATCAGCAGGATCCCGTCCTGCCCGCACCACGACCTCGGCGTCCCGCGTGAGCCCTCACCGCCGGTACACGGATCCGTCACGGAGGCCTCCGTAACGGATCAGACGGCAGGCAGGGAGCCCGCCATGAGCAGGGAATCCGCAGGTCAAGGGCAGTTCAATGAGCCCTCACAGCCGGTTGAGGGAGGGCTCACTGAGCCTGACGTAAGCCCTCAGCGTCCGGATCTAGGACCTAGGAACAGGAATCTAAGAACTACTCCGTTGGGGGCGCGAGCGCCCCCGCGCCCTAGACCGTCTCGGCGAAGGACCTCATCACCGAGTACGCCGCAGCGTGCGAGCACCGCCCTCCCTCCACCGTGCTCGGCCAACTCGGGCAGGAGACCAGAAAGCTCCTCGACGAGGGCATCGCCCCTGCCCAGGTACGAGCCGGTCTCGACCGCCACCGTGCCAAGGGCCTCCACCCGAAGACCCTGCCCAGCCTCGTGCACGAGGTCATGAACGCGGGTGCCTCCACGCCCACTGCCGCCCACCGCCCCTGGACCAACCCCACCGACGTCGCCGCCGCCTATGGAGGTGCCCTCTGACCACCACCACTCTCCCGCAGCCCGCCGACCACAGCGTCCGGGCCATGGCAGACATCCTGCTCCGCCGGGGCATGGACCCGTCCGTCGTGGACTCGAAAGAACCGTAGCCCGCGCCCCAACCGGTCACCTCCCTGCAACTGGCCGACGCCCGCCTCCCCCCGCGCTGCAGGCAGTCCCTCGCCGATCACCCCCAGGTCGCCAACTGGGTGGACGAGATCGCCCGTGCCGGGCGCCCGGGCCCGTCCGGCACACGAGGCATCGCAGAGGGCCCGTCGCTGCTGATCGTCGGCCCCACCGGCACCGGCAAGACCCACCAGGCCTACGGCGCCGTCCGCAGCCTGCTCGCGGCCGGCGTCCGCCTGCGCTGGGAGGCCGTCACCGCCGCCGACCTGTACGCCCGCCTGAGGCCGCGCCCAGGACTCGACGCGGAACGTGAACTGCACACCCTGACCCGCTGCCCGCTGCTGGTCCTGGAGGACCTCGGCGCCGCCAAGGGCAGCGAGTGGACGGAGGAGCTGACCTACCGGCTGATCAACCACCGGTACGAATACCTGCGCCCCACCCTGCTCACGACCAACCTCGCCATCGACGATCTCCGCACCGCCCTCGGTGACCGCGTCGCCTCCCGCCTCTCCGAGATGACCCACCGGGTCATCCTCGGCGGGCCCGACCGCCGCCGCACCCCCGCTGCTTGAACGCGCCCACCCCTTTGGAGCACCACCCTCTTGACCACCACGTCCCACCGCACGCAGGCGGCCGAGCGGTACGCCCTCGCCGTCGCAGGCTGCGTCATCATCGCTCTCACCGCCGCTGGATTCTGGCTCTCCTACGCCCACCTCGCCGAGGTCGCAGGGCTGCACGGCCTCGGGACTTCCCCCGCCCGTCAGTGGGCATGGCCCGCCACGCTCGATGCCTTCATCGTCGCCGGCGAAGTGCTCATGCTCCGCGCCAGCCTCCGCCGGGAATCCGACGGGTGGGCGATCGCCCTCACCGCTGCTGGATCGCTGGGCTCGATCGCCCTGAACGTCGCCGGCGTCAGCAGGTCCGACGGCGTCCCGGCCTCGGCGCTCGACTACGTCGTCGCCGCTGTCCCACCAGCAGCCGCGCTCTTCGCCTTCGGCGTCCTCATGCGGCAGATCCACCGCCACGTCGCCGCCGAGGAGTCCCGCCACAGTCGTCGTCCGGTAGGGGAACCCTCAGCGCATCCCGCGAACCTGGACCGTCCCCGCGGGCACTCCGCCACACCGCAGCTCCCGGACCCGGAATGGCACTCGGGCCACGAGGGTGACCGCCCCACTCCGGCTGGCGCCATACGGGGCGCATCAGTCAATGTGGCGGAAGAGACCGATCAAGTGGCGGAAGCCTGCGTCCCGCCGAAGAAGCGCACCGGTCGCAAGCCCGCCGCCACCGACGACGAACTCCTCGACATTGCCCGCACCGCCCCGCTCGGACTCAAAGGACGCGCGTCAAGCCGCCACATCGAGACGGCTGTCCGTGCACGCGGCCTGCCTATCGGCAGGGACCGCCGGAACAAGATCACCCGGCAGGTCCAGGCCGAACTCGACAGCGGCCAAGCGAACGCCGCGTAGGCCCGCCCGAAGGTCACGCTGCCCCCGCGCATCCATCGCGGAGCAAGGTGGCGTTCGTACGCCCCATCCCCGCAGCACCGAAGCCGTTCCAGCCCGACCAACAGGAGGCACCCTCTTGCACGACGACCCCACTGCCGCAAATGCCCACGAACATCGACAGGCGGCTCCTACCCAAGCCCGAGACGGAGCAAGTTATCCCTTTGGACACTCCACCATAGGCGGAGTGTCCAAAGAGCTCTCCGCCCCAAGGGGACGGAGCCTCGTCCGGCGCCGGGGGACGCCTGACGAGGAGGCTGCGACCGCAGGGCGGGCGCAGCCGGGAGAAGATCAACAGCCTCCGCGCGAAGCCCCGAATACCTCCGCTACCCCTCCAGAGCCCCATACAAGACGCCGCACCCACAAGCACAGCCGGCGCTCCAAAGTGTGCAGCGTCCGTATGGACGACGACGAACACGCGCTCGTCGCGACCGCCGCCAAAGCTGTCGGCGTGACCGTCGCCGGCTTCTTCGCCAAAGCCGCCCTCAAGGAGGCCCACGACCCTCACACCAGCGCCGCGGCCATCGCCGGGCGTCGCGAGACCGTCATCAAGTTGTTCACCGCCCGCAGGCACCTCGCCCAGATCGGCAACAACCTGAACCAGCTGACCCGCGCCGTCAACTCCGGTGGCCGACCGACCGACATCCAACTCGACGCCGTACTCGACTCGGTCCGCCGGGCCTCCGCGCGCGTCCAGGACGCCACCGACCAGCTCCTCGAAGACGGCTAAGAGATCGTCTCAACTGGCTTGATCACTAGGCTGGTAGGCGTGACAGCGATGGTGGAGCGTCTGGTGCCGGACGGGTTGTGGGCGTTGTTTCAGCGGGTGGTGCCGACCGCTTCGGTGCGGCCCCAAGGCGGGGGCCGACGCAGGTATGGAGACCGGCAGGTGCTGGCAGCCATTGTCTTCGTGGCCACGACGGGATGTACCTGGCGCCAGCTGCCGTCCGACTTCGGCCCGTCTGGGCCGACCGCGCACCGGCGGTTCACGGAGTGGAGCCGGGCCCGGGTGTGGGCCAAGCTGCACCGCCTGGTGCTGGATGAGCTCGGCGCCCGCGGCGAGTTGGACTGGTCGCGGTGTGCCATCGACTCGGTGAATATGCGGGCGACGAAAGGGGGGATCTGACGGGTCCGAATCCCGTAGATCGCGGCAAGAAGGGCTCGAAGATCCACTTGATCACCGAGCGGTCCGGTCTGCCCCTCTCGATCGGCATCTCTGCCGCGAACACCCATGATAGCCAGGGACTGCAACCCCTGATACGAGGTATCCCGCGGATCCGTTCTCGCCGTGGACCGCGCCGACGGCGGCCTGCCAAGCTCCACGCCGACAAGGGGTACGACTACGACTACCTGCGACGCTGGCTCCGCGGCCGGAACATCGTCCCGCGCATCGCACGCAAAGGAATCGAGTCCTCACAGCGGCTGGGCCGCCACCGTTGGACCGTGGAGCGGACGGTGGCCTGGCTGGCCGGGTGCCGTCGACTTCACCGCCGCTACGAGCGCAAGGCCGAACACTTCTTAGCCTTCGCCGGGATAGCCGCTACCCTGATCTGCTACCGCCGTCTCTCCCACCTGCTGTGAAGCTCAGGTATTGGCCCCTCGTGCCGTGACCTGCCAGCGGTCGATCACCTTGTGGTCTTTGACGACCAGCAGCTCATCGGCGAGATTCACTGGCGTACATATGTGGTTGGGGACGACAGCGACCACCGACCCAAGGCGCGGTCCCCTCACGCCTTCCGGAAGGCGGACCACGGCGTGGTGCTCCCACAACCCGGTGATGGATCCCTGCGGGAACTGGGGGAGGTAGCCGTGGCCTGTCACCCAAGGCGACCGGTCGGAGCCAAGGACTTTGCTGCCGACGTCCAGCACGAAGCGGTCCAGGCCGGGAACGCTGATCACCGTCGCCGCAGCGACCAGCGCCAGGTCCTCCACCCCACAGGTGCCGATGGCCAGCTGGGTGGCGTCGTTGAAGACATAGACACCCGGCCGCAGCTCGTTGACTGCGCCCGGCTGCCACTGCCCCGCCGTCGGCGTCGACCCGCCGCTGACCACACGGACGTCGAGCCCGAGATCCCGCAGCACCTGTGCAGCCTGGCCCAGCGTCCGATCCTCGTCTCGTGCGGCGCGCTCACGTGCCCGCGGGTCGTGACCGTAGCCGTGTCCCGGGAACGTGAACACGCCCGCAACAAGGAGTCCCTCGTCGGCGGCGGCCTTCCCCACCTCACCAGCCACTTGAGGTTGGACTCCTGTGCGACGGCTCCCGCTGTCGACCTCGACAAGTACCTCGACGGGCCGGGCGCTGCCGCGCACGGCGTTCCCCAGCCGCTGCGCGCCTTCGACCGACTCAACGCCGACTCTCAGGGCAACGCGGTCCGCCAGGCGGCGTCAGGGCAACGCGGTCCGCCAGTCGGCGCAGCCGCTGCGCCTTGTCGGCATCGAGCCACACGGGGTACGCGATGAACAGGTCGTCCACGCCGGCCCGAGCAAATGCCTCGGCTTCTCCGATCGTGGCCACCGACAGCCCACGCGCACCAGCCCGAAGCTGAAGGTCCCCGATCTGCGCGCACTTGTGGGCTTTGGCATGCGGACGCAGGGCAAACCCTTGAGCCCGCGAAGCCTCGGCCATCCGCGAGATGTTGCCTTCCAGCACATCCGAATCGACCACGAGCGCCGGCGTAGCCAGCCCATCGGGCAGCAGTATCGCCATCTCTTGCCTCCCACCATGGAACACGTCGAGATGATCATGGCAGGTCGGCAGACGAGGGCCACGGGGCCATCGCCCCACGTCATACGCACCAATCGAGACGACCTCTAAGTACCTGCCCCACCAAGGTCCCCGAGATCCACCGTCCCCGCGTGTTGTCCCCATGCGCGCGGCCAGTCCGCGTCAACGCTTCAGGACGAAGTCAAGGTGTTCTTGCACTGGCTCGAACAGGCTGTACGGGACGTACTCAGAAATGTCGGCGTGGGCAACCCAAGCGAATTCGGCCAGCTCGTCGCTGTCCGCGACGTGCGCGTTGCCACCGACCACCTCGCAGGCCGTGTATGACATCACGCGGCCGGTGTCAGGGTGGACCCGTTCCCCCAGCGGTTTCAGCGCCCTCACGGCGAGGCCGGTCTCCTCCAGGGTCTCGCGTACGGCGGCCTCCTCCCGTGCTTCTCCCGGCTCGACCTCACCGGCGGGGAACTGCCAGGAGAGCCGCCCCTCGCTGACCCGACGCCGCACCATGAGCAAGCGGCCCCCGTGCACGACGACGGCCGCTGCGATGGCCGGTCGACCGTCAGCGTTCTCCTGCTCCACGTCCTCCTCCAGATCAGGTGGGCTGGCTGCCCCAAGGGGCGATACCGGCACGTTCACTGCGGCTCGGCCCCGGTCCGGAGGAGCGGGGTGAGC
>NZ_JZWV01000646.1 GCF_000966975.1 Streptomyces katrae
GAGCAGATCGACCGCCTCCTCCCACGGGAAGCGGTCGGACCCGCCGCCGGACTTCGGACGGTGGGGCTCGTAGCTGCCGATCAGCACGCCCATCTCCCGCAGCTCGTCGATGCTGCGCCGGTAAGCCCGGTGGGCGGCGAGCGCGGTGTTCACGTAGGGCACCAGCACCGTGGGAATGCCCATGCCGGGTGCTTCGCAGAGGATGCCGAGCGCCAGGTTGTCGGCGAAGCCCGCGGCCCACTTGTTGACCGTGTTGAACGTGGCCGGTGCGACCGCGATGGCATCGGCCCGCGGGTGGGTCCGCGCCTCGCCGGGCGAGCGCCAGGCGGACCTGACCGGGTACCCGGTCTGCTCCTCGATCGCCCGGGTGTCGAGGAACTCGAGACCATGTGGCGTGGCGGTGACCCCAACCTCCCAGCCCCGTTCCTGCGCTGCGGTGATCAGTCTGCCGACATCGCCGGCGATCCCGGCGGCGCAGACGACGACGTACAGGAAGGGCTTGGACTGCGGCTCGGTCACGCGGGGACTCCCAGTCGGCGGCTGAAGTGGTGGAGTTCTGGCAGCGTACGACGGCGGTCCCGCGCGGCCATGTCGGCGACCAGCTCGCGGACGGCGGGACGACGTACGTCCTGGGCGGCGCAGGTCTCGGCGATCCGCAGTGCCTGGTAGCCGTCTGCCAGGCGGCCCTGCTGGGCGTAGGCGCGGGCGGCCTCGATCCAGAGTGCGGCACGACGCTCGGGGACCGGGATGTGGCGGTGCATGAGCGGGCGGGCCGCGTCGAGGGCGATGCCCGCGTCGCCGAAGGAGACCGCCGCACTGATCCGGTGAAGGGTGACGTTCGTCGGGCTGAAGTTGGCCCAGGCGTCCGGCCGGTCGAGGGCGACGTACCGGGCCACCTCCTCCGCTTCGGCGAGGAGCTCCCCAGTGGCGGCACGGTCGTCCGCGCGACTCGCGGCCGTGGCTCCACGCAGCAGGAGCAAACCCAAGACGGCGAGGTGGTGCGGAGAGCGACGGTCGTACGAGCCGGTGAGCTGCGAAGCGGTGTGTCGGATCAGCGTGACTGCTTGTCCGGGGTGCTTCTCACGGACGAGGACGTGCGCGTGGAGCCGGACGCTGGCGGCGAGAACGAGGGGGTCGCCGAAGCGTTCGGCCTCCGCCATGGCCCGGCCGACGGCCAGCCAGGCCGTTCCGGCGTCACCCTGCTTGAGGAAGAGGCTGGCCGAGGTCTGGTAGGCCGTGGCGAGGAAGCGGGACACCTCCTCGGGCTGCGACGAGCTGCCGAGTGCATGGCGCAGATCCGTGATCAGGCTGGGAAGCGTGCGCTCCAGTTCCGCGTAGTCGCACGTGGTCAGCAGCCTGCGGATGGAGGTGGCTCGTAGGCGGAGCCGATCCGTGGAGGCCGGCTCCGTCGTCGGGGCTGCGAGGACGCCGGGCAGGAGGGCCTGGACCAGCGCCGGGTGCGCGGCGGGCACGGGGGCGGCCAGCGCAGTGACGCCCGCGGCGAGGAAGGTACGGCGGCGCATGTCGTCTGTCTCCGGATCGTGGGGCTCTGCTTCCGGGCCGGCGTCAGCGAGCCCGAGTCGTGCCGGCTGGATCCGAAGCACCCGGGCAACCTCGCGGAGTACCCGGATGTCGTCGGTTCCGCGGCCGCCCTCCAGGCGGCTGATCTTCGACTGGTGGTAACCCAGTTCGGCGGCCACGTCCGCTTGTGAGCGGCTCTGTAAGACCCTTGCCCGGCGGATCAGCGCACCGATGCGGTGCGCCTCGCCCTGTGTGTCGGCCATCTTCGCCACGGCCCCTTCTGCCGAGACCGATCCTGCCTGCTCAACCGAGCCTATCGGTAGGCGAATTGCCCGCCATGCAGAACCTGCATGAACGATGCACGCCCTGCCCACGGCGTCGCGGGCAGCACCCCTGGACCGGTTGCCTGGTGGAACTGCACCCCTCCAGGAGGCCGCCCATGGAAGTGCACGAGGTCACCCTGCCGGTGACGGGTACGCCGGAAGGCGCCGCCCGCGCCCGGCGCACGGTGATGGACGAAGTCAGTGGCTGGTGCCGGGGCGCGGTCACCAACGAACTGCACGGAGCGGAAGCCGTGGCGGGCGAGCTCCTGGCCAACGCCGTCCGGCACGGAGGCGCTGGGACCGCATCCATCACTGCTCGCCTACGCGGCGACCGGCTGCGTTTCGAGGTCCGCGACCAGAGCTCGGCCGTCCCCCGGAAGCTCGCCGGCCACCCGGACGCCGAGCACGGGCGAGGTCTGTTGATCATTGCCGCCCTCGCCGACGAGCACGGCGTCGAACAGGGCTCCTCGGGCAAGTCCTGCTGGGCCGAGTTCGACCTCGCCGCCCGCCCCACAACCTCCGTCTTCCCCCAACCTCTCGACCAAAGGAGTTGATCGTGGCACTCACCCGAGCTTCGGCCTCGAACGCCGAAGTGGTCGCCGTACGCCCCGGCAGCCCACTCGCCGGCTCCGTCACCGTCGACGGCTCCAAGAACGCCGCCCTTCCCATGCTGGCGACCGCGGCGGCCGTACGTCGGAACGTCCAGCTGGAGAACGTTCCTGCCAGCGCCGACGTCCAGGCGATGATTGCCCTCCTTCAGGGGACCGGCTGGAACGTGGCCCAGGCCGTCGGGCGGCCTGACGCCCTGCTGGTCATGGCGCCCGAACACGCGCCCGCCGTTCCCGACCTGAGTCGCGCCTCAGCCATTCGAGCCTCGTACTACCTGGTGCCCGCCCTTCTCGCGTTACGGGGCACTGCCCGGCTGCCGTGGCCCGGCGGCTGCCGGATCGGTCAGCGCGGGATGGAGCTGCACTTCAAGGTGTACGAGGCCTTCGGCGACCACGTCACCATCCAGGACGCCGGGTACTCCGTCGAGGCCGGCGGACAGGGCAGCGGCGGCACGGTCTCGCACGCGCTGCCCTTCCGGTCGCGCGGCGCGACGATCGCCGCCGTGCTGCGGGCGGTCGTCGCCGACCGGGCGTTGCGCCTGGGGCGCCCGAACCTGTCGCCTGAAGTCCTGGCCGTGCTCGATGCACTCCGCTCGGCGGGTTGGCAGGCCAAGGTGAGCGACCGGTTCCTCGCCCTCGATCCGGCATCCACGCTCGCCGACGAGATTCAGACCTGGCGCGTACCGGGCGACAAGGTCGAGGCTGGAACCCTCGCCTGTGCCGTCGCCGCCACCAGCGGCAAGGCACGGATCGACGGCATCCACGGCCGGGACCTCGTGCCGTTCCAGGCGGCGCTCCAGCGGCTGGGCATCCCCACATCGGTGCGGGGCGAGGCACTCCTCGTCGACGGCAGCAGCAACACCAGCCCGACTGGCCGGCCGCTGCGGGCCATTGCCACCCTCTCTCCCGGGGGCCTGGACGCGGACTTCGAGCCGCCGCTGATGGCCCTGGCCCTCGGCCGACCAGGCACCCATCTATTCGCCGACTCGATCAACCCCGGCCGTCACGGCAACCTGCTGCCACAGCTAGCGAGGCTCGGAGCCGACATCGAGGAGATCTCGCCCACCGAGTGCCGCCTGACCGGTCCGCAGCGCCTCACCGGAGCCGGTGTCGAAGCCACGGACATCCGCACCGGCTCCGCCCTCATGGTGGCCGCCCTCACCGCCCGCGGGATCACCACCCTCGGCGGGGTCGCACAGCTGCGCCGGGGCCACGCCGACC
>NZ_JZWV01000647.1 GCF_000966975.1 Streptomyces katrae
GGGCCACGCCGACCTGCCCGGCAAGCTGCTCCAGCTCGGCGCCGACATCTGCGAGGTCGCCCCGTGACCGCAGGCCGTTCGATCCGGCAGATCCTCGCTACCACGGACGTGCACTCAGCCCTGGGCGCCGGCGCCTCCTTCCTCGGCCACCTCCACGAGGCACGGTCGGACAGCCTGCTCGTGGACTGCGGCGACTTCTTCGAGGGCACCGGCTACTACCGGCTCGGCAAGGGCACTCTCGAACGGGGCGTCCTGCTCGGCCTGTACGACGTCATCGCCCCCGGAAACCACGGCTGGGCGCACTACTTCGAGCCCGCCCTCCACCAGCGGACCGTCTGCGCGAACGCAGTCGACGATTCGACCGGAACCCCGCTCTTCCCGCGCCTGCGCATCGTGGAGGTCGCGGGCCGATCCACGGCCTTCACCGGGGTGATCGGGCTCCAGGCGTTTGACTCGATCCCGGTCGCCCAACGGCCGGGGCAACGGGCCGTCGAGCCTGTGAAGGCCCTGCGCGAGCTGATGCTGGCGCACCACCACGAGGTCGACTCCTGGGTGCTCCTCCGCCACTCCGGCTTCGAGGAGGACCTCGGGCTCGCCGATGCCTGCCCCTTCCTGGACGTGATCTTCGCGGGCCATTGCCACAGCGATCACACGGGCCCCACCCGCATCGGCAACACCCTCGTCCTGAAGGGCCGCGAGCTCGGCGTCGGCTACGCCGTCGCCACGCACACCCCCGACCGCTGGGTCGGCCGGACCGCCCTCTTCTCCGACGCCGCGGACACCACCCCATCCGTCCTGCCGCCCGAGCTGGCCTCCGTACGGGACCGGATCGCGGCGTTCGACGCACAGCTGGCCGAGCCGCTGGGCCGGATCGCGGAACCGTACCGGAACGACCAGCTCGATCGCCGGGCCCTCGCCCAAGACCTGGCCGACCGGCTCCGGAGCGGCCTGGGTAGGGACGCCGTCATCCTGAACGAGACCGCCCTCCGCACCACGGTCCTGGGCGAAATCCTGACCACCGGCGACCTGCTGGCCATCGAGCCGTTCGCGAACTCCCTGGTCGAGGCCCGCAGGCCCGCATCGCACCGGCCCACCGCCACGACACGGAAGCCCTCCTGGCTCACCTCACCGAGCGGGTCGGGCCGATCGTCACTTCTCCCGACCCGCTTCCGGCCGGGCTGACGAGCGTGCTGACCACCGACTACCTGGCCGACAGCTGCCTGGGCGGCCAGCCCCGTCCCGCCGGCCTGAGCCTGGGCTCGGCGATCCGGAGCACCCTCACGAACGGAGCCGACCAGTGATCCTGACCGGTCCAGAGATCATCTCCGCCTCGAAAGACGGGCGGCTACGCATCGACCCCTTCTCCTCCTCCCAGGTCAACCCGAACAGCTACAACGTCCGCCTCGGATCCACCCTGCTGACCTACACGGGCGACGTCCTCGACTCCCACCGCCCCAACCCCACCCACCGCATCCAGGTCGGCGAGGACGGCCACACCCTGCAGCCGGGCGAGCTGTACCTCGGACACACCATGGAGGAAGTGGGCTCGGACCGCTTCGTCCCGCTGCTCTTCGGCCGCTCCTCCGTGGGCCGGCTCGGACTCTTCGTCGAGATCACCGCGCCCATCGGAGACATCGGCTTCCACGGGCAGTGGACGCTGATGCTCACCCCGACCCGCCCC
>NZ_JZWV01000649.1 GCF_000966975.1 Streptomyces katrae
GGGTGGCTGGTCGTTATTTGAGAACTACACAGTGGACGCGAGCATCTGTGGCCAAGTTTTTAAGGGCGCACGGTGGATGCCTTGGCACCAGGAACCGATGAAGGACGTGAGAGGCCGCGATAGGCCCCGGGGAGCTGCCAACTGAGCTTTGATCCGGGGGTGTCCGAATGGGGAAACCCGGCAGTCGTCATGGGCTGTCACCCACTGCTGAACACATAGGCAGTGTGGAGGGAACGAGGGGAAGTGAAACATCTCAGTACCCTCAGGAAGAGAAAACAACCGTGATTCCGGGAGTAGTGGCGAGCGAAACCGGATGAGGCCAAACCGTATGCGTGTGATACCCGGCAGGGGTTGCGCATGCGGGGTTGTGGGAATGAGCTTTCACAGTCTGCCGGCTGTGAGGCGAGTCAGAAACCGTATGGATAGGCGAAGGACATGCGAAAGGTCCGGCGTAGAGGGTAAGACCCCCGTAGCTGAAATCTGTACGGCTTGCTTGCTCATCTCCCAAGTAGCACGGGGCCCGAGAAATCCCGTGTGAATCTGGCGGGACCACCCGCTAAGCCTAAATATTCCCTGGTGACCGATAGCGGATAGTACCGTGAGGGAATGGTGAAAAGTACCGCGGGAGCGGAGTGAAATAGTACCTGAAACCGTGTGCCTACAAGCCGTGGGAGCGTCGGATCAGCTTGCTGTATCTCGTGACTGCGTGCCTTTTGAAGAATGAGCCTGCGAGTTAGCGGTGTGTAGCGAGGTTAACCCGTGTGGGGAAGCCGTAGCGAAAGCGAGTCCGAATAGGGCGATTGAGTTGCACGCTCTAGACCCGAAGCGGAGTGATCTAGCCATGGGCAGGTTGAAGCGGAGGTAAGACTTCGTGGAGGACCGAACCCACCAGGGTTGAAAACCTGGGGGATGACCTGTGGTTAGGGGTGAAAGGCCAATCAAACTCCGTGATAGCTGGTTCTCCCCGAAATGCATTTAGGTGCAGCGTCGTGTGTTTCTTGCCGGAGGTAGAGCACTGGATAGGCGATGGGCCCTACCGGGTTACTGACCTTAGCCAAACTCCGAATGCCGGTAAGTGAGAGCACGGCAGTGAGACTGTGGGGGATAAGCTCCATGGTCGAGAGGGAAACAGCCCAGAGCATCGACTAAGGCCCCTAAGCGTACGCTAAGTGGGAAAGGATGTGGAGTCGCAGAGACAACCAGGAGGTTGGCTTAGAAGCAGCCACCCTTGAAAGAGTGCGTAATAGCTCACTGGTCAAGTGATTCCGCGCCGACAATGTAGCGGGGCTCAAGCGTACCGCCGAAGTCGTGTCATTGCAGCAATAGGGCCAACGCCCGCTGTGATGGGTAGGGGAGCGTCGTGTGCCGGGTGAAGCAGCCGCGGAAGCGAGTTGTGGACGGTTCACGAGTGAGAATGCAGGCATGAGTAGCGATACACACGTGAGAAACGTGTGCGCCGATTGACTAAGGGTTCCTGGGTCAAGCTGATCTGCCCAGGGTAAGTCGGGACCTAAGGCGAGGCCGACAGGCGTAGTCGATGGACAACCGGTTGATATTCCGGTACCCGCTTTGAAACGCCCAATATCGAATCCTCTGATGCTAAGGCCGTGAAGCCGTTCCGGACCCTTCGGGGAAAGGAAAGTGGTGGAGCCGCCGATCCAAGGTGGTAGTAGGTAAGCGATGGGGTGACGCAGGAAGGTAGTCCAGCCCGGGCGGTGGTTGTCCCGGGGTAAGGGTGTAGGCCGTGTGGTAGGCAAATCCGTCACACGTTAAGGCTGAGACCTGATGCCGAGCCGATTGTGGTGAAGTGGATGATCCTATGCTGTCGAGAAAAGCCTCTAGCGAGTTTCATGGCGGCCCGTACCCTAAACCGACTCAGGTGGTCAGGTAGAGAATACCGAGGCGTTCGGGTGAACTATGGTTAAGGAACTCGGCAAAATGCCCCCGTAACTTCGGGAGAAGGGGGGCCATTCCTGGTGATGAGACTTGCTCTCTGAGCTGGGGGTGGCCGCAGAGACCAGCGAGAAGCGACTGTTTACTAAAAACACAGGTCCGTGCGAAGCCGTAAGGCGATGTATACGGACTGACGCCTGCCCGGTGCTGGAACGTTAAGGGGACCGGTTAGCTCTGTTTCGACAGGGCGAAGCTGAGAACTTAAGCGCCAGTAAACGGCGGTGGTAACTATAACCATCCTAAGGTAGCGAAATTCCTTGTCGGGTAAGTTCCGACCTGCACGAATGGCGTAACGACTTCTCGACTGTCTCAACCATAGGCCCGGTGAAATTGCACTACGAGTAAAGATGCTCGTTTCGCGCAGCAGGACGGAAAGACCCCGGGACCTTTACTACAGTTTGATATTGGTGTTCGGTTCGGCTTGTGTAGGATAGGTGGGAGACTTTGAAGCAGCCACGCCAGTGGTTGTGGAGTCGCCGTTGAAATACCACTCTGGTCGTGCTGGATGTCTAACCTCGGTCCGTGATCCGGATCAGGGACAGTGTCTGATGGGTAGTTTAACTGGGGCGGTTGCCTCCCAAAGGGTAACGGAGGCGCCCAAAGGTTCCCTCAGCCTGGTTGGCAATCAGGTGTTGAGTGTAAGTGCACAAGGGAGCTTGACTGTGAGACCGACGGGTCGAGCAGGGACGAAAGTCGGGACTAGTGATCCGGCGGTGGCTTGTGGAAGCGCCGTCGCTCAACGGATAAAAGGTACCCCGGGGATAACAGGCTGATCTTCCCCAAGAGTCCATATCGACGGGATGGTTTGGCACCTCGATGTCGGCTCGTCGCATCCTGGGGCTGGAGTCGGTCCCAAGGGTTGGGCTGTTCGCCCATTAAAGCGGTACGCGAGCTGGGTTTAGAACGTCGTGAGACAGTTCGGTCCCTATCCGCTGTGCGCGTAGGAATACTGAGAAGGGCTGTCCCTAGTACGAGAGGACCGGGACGGACGAACCTCTGGTGTGCCAGTTGTCCTGCCAAGGGCATGGCTGGTTGGCTACGTTCGGGAGGGATAACCGCTGAAAGCATCTAAGCGGGAAGCCTGCTTCAAGATGAGTATTCCCACCTCCTTGAGAGGGTAAGGCTCCCAGTAGACGACTGGGTTGATAGGCCAGATGTGGAAGCCCGGTAACGGGTGGAGCTGACTGGTACTAATAGGCCGAGGGCTTGTCCTCAGTTGCTCGCGTCCACTGTGTTAGTTCTGAAGTAACGAAC
>NZ_JZWV01000650.1 GCF_000966975.1 Streptomyces katrae
GCCGCCGAACAACCCGCCCTTTTAGCTCAGTCGGTAGAGCGTCTCCATGGTAAGGAGAAGGTCAACGGTTCGATTCCGTTAAAGGGCTCCGAAGTAAAAAGGCCCCCGCCTGATGGCGGGGGCCTTTTTGCGTTTCCAGGGCAGGTCGTGCACGGACCCGGGACTTCCGGGCCGCCTCGGGGGCGGACCGGAAGCCGGCCGGGAGACGTCAGGAGCCCTCGCGCGGGTGCGGGACGCGGAAGGCCAGGATGGCCATGTCGTCCGAGGCGGGTTCCGCCGCGAAGCGCTCCACCGCGCGCAGGACGCGGGCGGCGACCGCGCCGGCCGTGAGGCCCGTACAGGTGGTGAGGACGTCGGCCAGGCCGTCGTCGCCCAGCATGCGGGAGCCCTCGCGGCGCTCCGTCACCCCGTCCGTGACACAGAGGAGGACGTCACCCGGGTCCAGGGACAGGGTCTGCTCGTACAGGTCCAGGTCGTCGATCACACCCAGGAGCGGCTGCGGTTCCGCCGCCGCGGTGACCTCGCCGTCCGGGCGCAGGCGCAACGGCAGCGGGTGGCCGGCGCAGACCACCTTCATCAGGGCGCCGCCGTCCGGCTGCGGGTGGAGCTCCCCGTACAGGAGGGTCAGGAAGCGGCTGCGGGCACCCTCGTCGAGGATGGCCGCGTTCAGCCGCTCCAGGACGGCCGGGCCACCCAGCCCCTCGCGGGCCAGCAGGCGCAGGGCGTGACGGGCCAGGCCGGTCACCGCCGCCGCCTCCGGGCCCGTACCGCAGACGTCGCCGATGGCGAAGCCGTACGCGCCGTCGCGGATCGGGAAGACGTCGTAGAAGTCGCCGCCCACCTCGTTGCCCTCGCCGGCCGCCCGGTAGATGACCTCCACTTCCATCCCGGGGATCGCGGGGGAGCCCGGCGGCAGCAGGCTGCGCTGGAGGGAGCGGCTGATCGCCGTGCGTTCCGAATAGAGGCGGGCGTTGTCCAGGGCCAGGGCGGCACGGCGCGACAGGTCGTCGGCCAGTTCCAGGATCTCCTGGCGGAAGTGCTCCTCGCTGGGCTTGCCCAGGGTCAGCATGCCGATCACCCGGTTGCGGGCGAGCAGGGGCAGGACGACCGTCTCGCCGCCCACCGCCGCGGCCGTCGCCGGCCAGGGGCGGGCCCCGGCCTCACGGACCGGCTCGGGCGGCTCCACCCGGGACAACAGGGCCTTGAGGCCGTCGATGCGTTCCTCGTCCTCGTGCAGGACGTAGGCGAGGTAGGGGTCGGAGGCCTGGTCGGCGATCGTGTACACGGCACACCAGGTGGCCAGCGTCGGAACCGTCATCTGGGCCATCAGAGCCAGCGTCTGGTCCCGGTCGAGGGTGCCCGCCAGCAGGTCGGAGGCCTCGACGAGGAAGGACAGGGAGCCGCGGCGCAGCCGTTCCAGCTCGCCCAGGCGGGCCGACTCGACGGCCAGGGCGATGCGGTCGGCGGCGAACTGGAGGCGCAGGGCCTCCTCGTTCGTGTAGCGGCCCGGATTCTCGGCGGCGACGCCCAGGGAGCCGGTCAGCCGGCCCTCGACCTTGAGGGGGACGGTGACGACCGAGCGCATGCCGGTGGACTCCAGGAGCGGTACCGCCCCGGGGACGGCGGAGAGGTCGTCGTGGACGGCGGGCAGCCGGGCCGAGCCGTAGCAGCGGCTGGTGCCGGCCTCGACGGGGACGCGGGCGAAGCGCTGCCGGGTGGAAGGCAGGCCCGTCGTGGCGCGGACCTCCAGCTCGGTCTCGTCGTCGGTCGCCAGCAGCAGGAACGCGGCATCGGCGTCGAGCATGTCACGGGCCCGCTCGACGGTCCGCTGGAGCAGGCCGTCCAGGTCGTCGGGGGCCGGGGAGCCGATGAACACCTCGAAGGGGTCCACGGGGCGGGGCTCGGAGAGCTGCCCGTCGGAAGCGGTGGCTCGTGCCGGGGTCTGGAGCAGGGCGCGCTCGTCGTCGTGGACGAGGAGGCAGACGATGGACGGCTCACCGTGCGCGTCACGGACCCGCAGGTGGGAGGCGTACACGGGGATGACGCGGCCGTCGGCGCCGCGGATGCCGTAGCTGCCCTCCCAGCGGGACAGCCGCAGGGCCTCGGCGATGCCCGTGCCGGTGCCGGGGGTCTGCGGCCAGGCGGCCAGCTCGGCCAGGGGACGGCCGAGGACCTTCTCCGCGGCGTAGCCGAACACGTGCTCGGCGTCCTCGTTCCAGGCGGAGATCGCGTCGGCGGCGTCGACCTGGAGGACGGCGACGCGGACCCGGCTGTCGGCCAGGGGCAGGAACTGGTCCGGTACGACGGGGCCCGCCGACCGGGTACCGACCGGACGGTCCGGCAGGTCCAGGCGGAACCAGACGTGCTTGTGCGTGGCGGTGTACTCGACGCCCCAGCGGGTGGCGAGGGCGGCGCAGAGCATCAGGCCGCGGCCGCTCTCGCGGTCCGGGTCGGCGTACGGGCGCTCGTCGGGGTGGCGCAGGGGGAGCTCGCGCTCGGGGTACCGGTCGGCGATCTCCACGCGTACGCCGTCCTCGGCGCGCAGGCACAGGACCTCGGCCTGGGTTCCGGCGTGGACCACGGCGTTGGTGACGAGTTCGCTGGTCAGCACCACCGCGTCGTCGACGATGTCCGCGAAGCCCCAGCCCTGGAGGGTGTCGCGGACGAACGCGCGGGCAGCGGCGACCGACCGCCCTTGCGGGGTGAAACTGGCAGCCGCCCGTGCCGTGATCACAAGTCTCCTTCGACGCGGTGGGACATCGGATGCCAGGTTACTTACCTTCGAGGTCGTCGTGAGGCGGTCGGACGGGAATCCACCCGCAGGGTGCGGAGCGTGTGCGAAGGTGCCGAAGTGTTATGGCCGGGTTCGGCCGGGGTGAAACACTGGGCAGGCTTGGAGAGCCGGCTCTTGGACAGCCGGGATCCGGTGGAACAGCGGTCGACCCTTTCGGGAGGGACACGGTGGAGTCTGGCGCAGCGGTGCGGCGTACGGGAACGCGCCCCAAGGGGGGCAGGTCCCGGCGGAACGGTACGACGGAGGTCGATACCGCCGCTCTGAACCGGCTGCTCACGGCCCTGGTGTCGATGCGGGACGGGAACTTCCGCAAGCGGCTGACGGTGTCCGGCGAGGGCGTGATGGCGGAGATCGCCGCCGTCTACAACGAGGTCGCCGACCGCAACCTGCACCTGACCGGGGAGCTGTCGCGGGTCCGGCGCATGGTGGGCCGCGAGGGCAAGCTGAGCGAGCGGCTGGAGACCGGGGCCTGCGAGGGGTCCTGGGCGGCGGCGATCGACGCCTCGAACCAGCTGGTGGACGATCTTGCCCGGCCGGTGTCCGAGGTGGGCCGGGTGCTGTCGGCGGTGGCCGAGGGCGACCTGGACCAGCGGATGGACCTGCGGACGCAGGCGCCGGACGGGGCCGGGCATCCGCTGCGCGGGGAGTTCCTGAAGGTCGGCCGTACGGTCAACAACCTGGTCGACCAGCTGTCGGCGTTCACCGACGAGGTGACGCGGGTGGCGCTGGAGGTCGGCACCGAGGGGAAGCTGGGCGGTCAGGCCCAGGTGCGCGGAATGTCGGGTTCCTGGAAGGACCTGACCGACTCCGTCAACACCATGGCCTACCGGCTCACCGCTCAGGTGCGTGATATCGCGCTCGTCACGACGGCGGTGGCCAAGGGCGACCTGTCGCGCAAGGTCACGGTGCACGTGGCCGGTGAGATGCTGCAGCTGAAGAACACCGTCAACACGATGGTGGACCAGCTGTCCTCCTTCTCCTCGGAGGTGACGCGGGTCGCCCGCGAGGTGGGTACCGAGGGCGAGCTGGGCGGCCAGGCGAAGGTGCCCGGGGTCGCGGGCGTCTGGAAGGACCTGACCGACTCCGTCAACACCATGGCGGGCAACCTCACGGCCCAGGTGCGCGGGATCGCACAGGTCACGACGGCCGTGGCCAACGGTGACCTGTCGCAGAAGGTGCGGGTCAGCGCGCGCGGCGAGGTGGCGCAGCTGGCCGAAACGATCAATCAGATGACGGAGACCCTGCGGACCTTCGCGGACGAGGTCACGCGCGTGGCCAGCGAGGTCGGCGCCAAGGGCCTGCTGGGCGGCCAGGCGCAGGTGCCGGGGGCGGCGGGTACCTGGAAGGACCTCACCGATTCGGTGAACACGGTCTTCCGGAACCTGACCACGCAGGTGCGGGACATCGCCCAGGTGACCACCGCCGTGGCCAACGGTGACCTGTCGCAGAAGGTCACGGTCGACGTGGCCGGCGAGATGCTGGAGCTGAAGAACACCGTCAACACGATGGTGGACCAGCTCCAGTCCTTCGGTTCGGAAGTGACCCGTGTGGCCCGCGAGGTCGGCGTGGAGGGTGAGCTGGGCGGCCAGGCCCAGGTGCCCGGGGCGGCGGGGACGTGGAAGGACCTCACCGATTCGGTGAACACCGCCTTCCGGAACCTGACCGGCCAGGTCCGCAACATCGCGCAGGTGACGACGGCGGTGGCCAACGGCGACCTGTCGCAGAAGGTCACCGTGGACGTCTCCGGCGAGATGCTCCAGCTGAAGAACACCGTGAACACGATGGTGGACCAGCTGTCCTCCTTCGCGGAGCAGGTGACCCGGGTGGCCCGGGAGGTGGGCACCGAGGGCATCCTCGGCGGGCAGGCCCGGGTGCGCGGGGTCACCGGCATCTGGAAGGACCTGTCGGACAACGTCAACACGATGGCCGGGAACCTGACGGCGCAGGTGCGCGGGATCGCCCAGGTGTCCGCGGCCGTCGCCAACGGCGACCTGACGAAGAAGGTCACCGTCGAGGCGCGCGGCGAGGTCGCGCAGCTCGCCGACACGGTCAACACGATGGTCAAGACCCTGTCCTCCTTCGCGGACGAGGTCACCCGCGTGGCCCGTGAGGTGGGCACGGAGGGCCGCCTGGGCGGTCAGGCGCACGTCCCGGGCGTCTCGGGCACGTGGAAGGACCTCACCGACTCGGTGAACTTCATGGCCTCCAACCTCACCGGCCAGGTGCGGCAGATCGCCATGGTCACGACGGCCATCGCCAAGGGCGACATGACCAAGAAGATCGACATCGACGCGCGC
>NZ_JZWV01000651.1 GCF_000966975.1 Streptomyces katrae
GTACCGAGGGCATCCTCGGCGGCCAGGCCCGGGTGCGGGACGTGGACGGCACCTGGCGGGACCTCACCGAGTCCGTGAACGAGATGGCCGGCAACCTGACCCGGCAGGTGCGGGCCATCGCGGCCGTGGCCACCGCGGTGACCCGCGGGGACCTGAGCCTGAAGGTCGACGTGGACGCGGCGGGCGAGATCCAGGCCCTCCAGGACAACATCAACACGATGATCGCCAACCTGCGCGACACCACCCTGGCCAACAAGGAGCAGGACTGGCTCAAGGGCAACCTCGCCCGGATCTCGGCCCTGATGCAGGGCCGGCGGGACCTGGACGACGTGGCCGGGCTGATCATGAGCGAGCTGACCCCGGTGGTCGCGGCGCAGCACGGCGCCTTCTTCCTGGCCGTGCCGACCGGCGGGAGCAGCGAGATCGGGACGGACGGCGGCGCGGAGGGCTCGTACGAGCTGCGGATGCGCGGCGGCTACGCGTACGCGGGCGGGCAGATGCCGATCTCCTTCCGGCCGGGGGAGGGCCTGATCGGGATGGTCGCCGAGGAGAAGCGGACGGTCCTGGTGGAGAACACCCCGCCGGGCTACCTGAAGATCTCCTCGGGGCTGGGCGAGGCCCCGCCGGCGCACGTGATCGTGCTGCCGGTGCTGTTCGAGGGCAAGACGCTCGGGGTCATCGAGCTGGCCGGCTTCCAGCCGTTCACGCAGATCCAGAAGGACTTCCTGAGCCAGATCGCCGAGATGATCGGGACGAGCGTCAACACCATCTCCGTGAACTCCAAGACGGAGATGCTGCTCAAGCAGTCCCAGGAGATGACCGAGCAGCTGCGCGAGCGCTCCGACGAGCTGGAGAACCGGCAGAAGGCGCTCCAGGCCGCGAACGCGGAGCTGGAGGAGAAGGCGGAGCTGCTGGCCCAGCAGAACCGGGACATCGAGGTGAAGAACACCGAGATCGAGGAGGCCCGGCAGGTCCTGGAGGAGCGCGCCGAGCAGCTGGCGGTCTCGATGCGCTACAAGAGCGAGTTCCTCGCGAACATGTCGCACGAGCTGCGGACCCCGCTGAACTCGCTGCTGATCCTGGCGAAGCTGCTCGCGGACAACGCGGACGAGAACCTGTCGCCGAAGCAGGTGGAGTTCGCGGAGACCATCCACGGCGCGGGCTCGGACCTGCTCCAGCTGATCAACGACATCCTCGACCTGTCGAAGGTCGAGGCCGGGAAGATGGACGTCTCCCCGACGCGGATCGCGCTGGTCCAGCTCGTGGACTACGTGGAGGCCACCTTCCGGCCGCTGACCGCGGAGAAGGGCCTCGACTTCTCGGTGCGGGTCTCCCCGGAGCTGCCCGCGACCCTGCACACCGACGAGCAGCGGCTGCTGCAGGTGCTGCGCAACCTGCTGTCCAACGCGGTGAAGTTCACCGACAACGGGGCGGTGGAGCTGGTGATCCGGCCCGCCGGGGCCGATGTGCCGGCGGCGATCCGCGAGCAGCTGCTGGAGGCCGGGTCGCTGCGCGAGGCGGACGCGGACCTGATCGCCTTCTCGGTGACGGACACCGGCATCGGCATCGCGGCGAGCAAGATGCTGGTGATCTTCGAGGCGTTCAAACAGGCGGACGGGACGACGAGCCGCAAGTACGGCGGCACGGGGCTCGGGCTGTCCATCAGCCGGGAGATCGCCCGGCTGCTGGGCGGTGAGATCCACGCGGCCAGCGAGCCCGGCCGCGGCTCGACGTTCACGCTGTACCTGCCGCTGCACCCGAGCGAGCTGCCCCCGCAGGGGTACGCGCCGCCCACGCCGGGCGGGGCCCGGGCGGAGTACCGCAGGACGGAGGAGGCGCCGCAGCCCGTCCCCATGGCGGCGCTGCCCGTGGCCCCGAAGGACGCGGTCCCGGTGCGGCAGGCGCTGCCGGCGGCGGAGCCGGCCGGGCAGGGTTCCCCGTCGCTGTTCCGCAGGCGGCGCAAGCCGGTGCCCGGTCCGCTGCCGCGCACCGAGGTGCCGGGGCAGCCGGACGGGGTGGCGTGGGAGGAGCAGGAGGTGCTGCAGGCGGCGCCGCGTACCTACGACTTCCACGGCGAGCGGGTGCTCATCGTGGACGACGACGTGCGCAACGTCTTCGCACTGACGAGCGTGCTGGAGCAGCACGGGCTGGCGGTGCTCTACGCCGAGAACGGCAGGGAGGGCATCGAGGTGCTGGAGCAGCACGACGACGTGGCGGTCGTGCTGATGGACATCATGATGCCGGAGATGGACGGGTACGCGACCACGTCGGCGATCCGGCGGATGCCGCAGTTCGAGGGGCTGCCGATCATCGCGCTGACGGCGAAGGCGATGAAGGGGGACCGGGAGAAGGCCATCGACTCCGGGGCTTCCGACTACGTCACCAAGCCGGTCGAACCCGACTACCTACTGTCGGTCATGGAGCAGCACATGCGCGGAGAATGACCGGCGGCCGCAGCGTGACGGGAGGCGCAGGGGGAACCTTCTGCCCTCCCGCCACGTTTCTGCTTCGTGCACAGTGACATCTTGGTGACAGGGTGTGGCGATCTCGGGACTGGGGCTACGATGACCGGCACAAGGACGGACGGCGCGAAGACGCCGTCCTCTGGGGCGGGCCCCGGCACACAGGCCGGCGCCCGGAGCCGGGGAGGCCCCATGCCGGGGCGAGGAGGACAGGGCATGGTGCAGAAGGCCAAGATCCTCCTGGTCGACGACAGGCCGGAGAATCTGCTGGCGCTGGAGGCCATCCTCTCCGCGCTCGATCAGACACTGGTCCGGGCGTCGTCGGGGGAGGAAGCGCTCAAAGCGCTGCTGACGGACGATTTCGCGGTCATCCTGCTGGATGTCCAGATGCCGGGTATGGACGGGTTCGAAACCGCCGCGCACATCAAGCGGCGCGAGCGCACCCGGGACATCCCGATCATCTTCCTCACCGCGATCAACCACGGTCCGCACCACACCTTCCGCGGTTACGCGGCGGGCGCGGTGGACTACATCTCGAAGCCGTTCGATCCCTGGGTGCTGCGCGCCAAGGTCTCGGTCTTCGTCGAGCTCTACACCAAGAACTGCCAACTGCGGGAGCAGGCGGCCCTGCTGCGGCTCCAGCTGGAGGGCGGCGGTTCCAACGGCGACGGCAGCAAGGAGGCGGCCGGGCTGCTGGCCGAGCTCTCCGCCCGGCTCGCGGCGGTCGAGGAGCAGGCCGAGGCGCTGACCAAGCAGCTCGGCGAGGACTCCGCAGACGCGGCGGTGGTGGCGACGGCCGCGCACCTGGAGCGCAAGCTGACGGGGCTGCGCCGCGCACTGGACGCGCTGGAGCCGGGAGCCGGCGGGACCGCGCCGGTCCTGCCCGCCCAGGGCTGACGGGCCCCGGCCGGGGGCCCGCTGGCGGGCCGTCAGGTCTGCCGGTGCGTCACGGCGCGTACGGACGGGGCGACACGAACGGGTGAAGGGGTGGGCACGCGTGTCCACCGGCACGCACACCGGTAACCTCGGGCCCATGGCCTCACGTACGTCCGGCAAGGGTTCCCAGAGTGATGCGGGCGCCGCGAAGGGCCGCCCCGGCCGTACGACGGCGCCGGCCAAGAAGACGGCCGCGCCGCGCAAGCCTCCCGCGAAGAAGGCCGTGGCGGCCAAGCGCGCCCCGGTGAAGAAGACCGCCCCCAAGGCGGCGCCGTCCCCGACGGGGGGCGTGGTGTGGCTCGTGCGCGGCTGCTGGCTGGGGCTCGCGCACCTCGTCGGCAAGGCCTTCCGCGGTATCGGCCGGGGTGCGAAGAACCTCGACCCGGCCCACCGCAAGGACGGTGTCGCGCTGCTGCTGCTCGCCCTGGCGCTGATCGTCGCCGCCGGGACCTGGTCCAACCTGAGCGGGCCCGTGGGCGACCTGGTCACCATGCTGGTCACCGGCGCCTTCGGGCGCCTGGACCTGCTCGTGCCGATCCTGCTCGGGGTCATGGCGGTACGTTTCATCCGCCACCCCGAGCAGAGCGACGCCAACGGGCGCATCGGCATCGGCCTGTCCGCCCTGGTCATCGGAGTCCTCGGGCTGGTGCACATCGCCTGCGGGGCCCCCGGCCGCGACGAGGGCACCACCGCCATGCAGAACGCGGGCGGGCTGATCGGCTGGGCCGCCTCCAAGCCGCTGATCTTCACCATGGGCGCGCCGCTGGCCGTGCCCATGCTGGTGCTGCTCACCGTCTTCGGCCTGCTGGTCGTCACCGCGACCCCGGTCAACGCCATCCCGCAGCGGCTGCGCCGGCTGGGGATCCGGCTCGGGATCATCGCGCCCAACGAGTACGACGAGGCGGCGTACGGGCAGCCCGGCGGCGCCGGCCGGCCCGACCGGCACGACGCCGAGCAGTGGCGGGCCCGTACGGCCGGCGCCGCCGGACCGGGCGACCCCGCCGACGCCGCCGAGGAGGCGGCCCTGGCCAAGCGGCGCCGGCCCCGGCGGGCCGCCGCCCGGCCGGGGGAGCGGGAGATGGACGCCGTCGACGTGGCCGCGGCGGCCGCCGCCGCGCTGGACGGGGTGGTCTACGGAGGGCTGCCCCCGAACCCGCTGGTCGCCGACCTGACCCAGGGGATCACCCCCCAGCGGGACGGGGTGGAGGTCACCGCGCCGGTGCCGCCCGCCCGCGAGGAGCAGCCCGCCGCCCCGGTCGCGGAGGACCCGGCCGACGCCCCGCACGAGCGCACCGCCGCCGCCTCGGGGACCCTGTCGGTACCGGACCTGACGAAGGCCCCGCCCGAGACGCAGGCGCTGCCGCCCCGCGCCGAGCAGCTCCAGCTGCGCGGGGACATCACGTACTCCCTGCCCTCGCTGGACCTGCTGGAGAAGGGCGGACCCGGCAAGACCCGCAGCGCCGCAAACGACTCGGTGGTGGCCGCGCTGACCAACGTGTTCACCGAGTTCAAGGTGGACGCGCAGGTCACCGGCTTCACCCGGGGCCCGACGGTGACCCGTTACGAGGTGACGCTCGGCGCCGCCGTGAAGGTCGAGCGGATCACGGCGCTGGCGAAGAACATCGCCTACGCCGTGGCCTCCCCGGACGTGCGCATCATCAGCCCGATCCCGGGCAAGTCGGCGGTCGGCATCGAGATCCCGAACACCGACCGCGAGATGGTCAACCTGGGCGACGTGCTGCGGCTGGCGGACGCCGCCGAGGACGACCACCCGATGCTGGTCGCGCTGGGCAAGGACGTCGAGGGCGGCTACGTCATGGCCAACCTCGCGAAGATGCCGCACGTGCTGGTCGCCGGCGCCACCGGTTCCGGCAAGTCCTCCTGCATCAACTGCCTGATCACCTCGATCATGGTCCGGGCCACCCCGGAGGACGTCCGGATGGTCCTGGTCGACCCCAAGCGGGTCGAGCTGACCGCCTACGAGGGCATCCCGCACCTGATCACCCCGATCATCACCAACCCCAAGCGGGCCGCCGAGGCCCTGCAGTGGGTGGTGCGCGAGATGGACCTGCGGTACGACGACCTGGCCGCCTTCGGCTACCGGCACATCGACGACTTCAACCAGGCGATCCGCGACGGCAAGATCAAGCTGCCGCCCGGCAGCGAGCGGGAGCTCAGCCCGTACCCGTACCTGCTGGTGATCGTCGACGAGCTCGCGGACCTGATGATGGTGGCCCCGCGCGACGTCGAGGACTCCATCGTCCGCATCACCCAGCTGGCCCGCGCGGCCGGCATCCACCTGGTGCTCGCCACCCAGCGGCCCTCGGTGGACGTGGTGACCGGTCTGATCAAGGCGAACGTGCCCTCGCGGCTGGCCTTCGCCACCTCCTCGCTCGCCGACAGCCGGGTCATCCTCGACCAGCCCGGCGCCGAGAAGCTGATCGGCAAGGGTGACGGACTGTTCCTGCCGATGGGGGCGAACAAGCCGGTCCGCCTCCAGGGCGCCTTCGTCACCGAGGACGAGATCGCCGGGATCGTCCAGCACTGCAAGGACCAGATGGCCCCCGTCTTCCGGGACGACGTCACGGTCGGGCAGAAGCAGAAGAAGGAGATCGACGAGGAGATCGGCGACGACCTGGACCTGCTGTGCCAGGCGGCCGAACTGGTGGTCTCCACCCAGTTCGGCTCCACCTCGATGCTCCAGCGCAAGCTGCGCGTGGGCTTCGCCAAGGCGGGCCGGCTGATGGACCTGATGGAGTCCCGCGGGGTCGTGGGCCCCAGCGAGGGCTCCAAGGCCCGCGACGTGCTGATCAAACCCGACGAACTGGACGGGGTGCTGGCCGTGATCCGGGGCGAGGAGCCGTAGAACGGGGATCCGCCCGGCTCACCCGGCCGTAGGGGGATCGGCGGGCAACCGTTTCCCTTGGGCCTGCGTCAAGTTGAGGGAGGCAGCGGCGGGTGGCGCCCTCGCCATTCGGATGGCGTAGGAAGCGGACCCTCCGGTTGCCCCACCCTTTCGTCACCCCCCTAGACTGGACATCCAGCAGGTGGCTACACGCTCGAAAGGCGCCCTTGTGTCCATCGGCAACTCCAACTCCCCCGAAGAAGAGCGGCCTTCGACCGACGATCGGTCCGAGGACCGGCTCGTCGAACGTTCCGTCGAAGGACCGTCCATCGGGACGGCCCTCAAGAAGGCCCGGATCGCCGCCGGGCTCACAGTCGACGACGTCTCCTCCACGACGCGCGTGCGCATTCCGATCGTGCACGCGATCGAGGAGGACGACTTCACGCGGTGCGGCGGCGACGTGTACGCCCGCGGCCACATCCGTACGCTCGCCCGCGCCGTTCACCTCGACCCGGTACCCCTGGTCGAGATGTACGACGCGGCCCACGGCGGACGGCCGGCGCCCACCCCCGCCGCGCCGATGTTCGACGCCGAGCGGATCCGCCCCGAACGGCAGCGGCCCAACTGGACCGCCGCCATGGTCGCCGCCATCGTCGCCGTGATCGGTTTCGTCGGGTTCACCGCCTTCAGCGGCGACGACGAGAAGGCCAAGCACCCGGTGGCGGAAGGTTCCGTCGCCCCGCAGCCCGCGCCCAAGCAGTCGGCCGGCAAGCAGCAGCCCCCGGCCCAGACCCCGCAGGCGCCCCAGGCCCCCAAGCCGGAGCCCTCGGACAGCGCCATCGCGGCCGCGCCCAAGGACCTGGTCACGGTGGTCCTGACGGCCGACGTCGGCGAGAGCTGGATCTCGGCGAAGGACCACAGCGGCCGCCTGCTCTTCGACGGCACCCTCGCGCAGGGCGAGTCGAAGACCTTCACCGACAAGGAGTCCGTGGACCTCGTCCTGGGCGACGCGGGCGCCGTCAAGCTGTTCGTGAACGGCAAGGAGATCAAGGACAGGTTCGAGTCGGGTCAGGTCGAACGGCTCACCTACACCAAGAACGACCCCCACCAGGGCCAGGCCCAGGCGGGCTGACCGGCCCCGATCCCCGACGACCGGCGCGGAATAAAAAATTCCGGATCCCCGGGACCCGTGCGGCACCTGCCGCCGGCTCCCGGGGATCTTGTCGTGGGGGGACACGGGGCGGGGGCCGGCGCCGGGACGAAGTAGTCTTGAGTCCATGCCCGAACGCCGTACCGTCGCCCTTGTCACTCTTGGCTGCGCCCGTAACGAGGTGGACTCGGAGGAGCTCGCAGGCCGCTTGGCGGCGGATGGCTGGGAGCTCGTCGAGGACGCCGCCGACGCGGACGTAGCCGTCGTCAACACCTGTGGCTTCGTCGAAGCCGCCAAGAAGGACTCCGTAGACGCCCTGCTGGAAGCCAACGATCTCAAGGATCACGGCCGGACCCAGGCCGTCGTCGCCGTCGGCTGTATGGCCGAGCGCTACGGCAAGGAGCTCGCCGAAGCGCTCCCCGAGGCCGACGGCGTGCTCGGCTTCGACGACTACGCCGACATCTCCAGCCGCCTCCAGACCATCCTCAGCGGCGGCAACGTCGAGGCCCACGCCCCGCGCGACCGGCGCCAGCTGCTGCCGATCAGCCCGGCCGAGCGCCAGGGCGCCTCCGTGGCCCTGCCCGGACACGCCCAGGAAGCCGCCGAGGCGCCCGCCGAAGCCCCCGCGGACCTGCCCGAGGGTGTCGCCCCCGCCTCCGGCCCGCGCGCCCCGCTGCGCCGCCGCCTGGACAAGAGCCCGGTCGCCTCGGTGAAGCTCGCCTCCGGCTGCGACCGCCGCTGCTCCTTCTGCGCCATCCCGTCCTTCCGCGGCTCCTTCATCTCCCGCCGCCCCTCCGACGTGCTGGGCGAGACGCGCTGGCTCGCCGAGCAGGGCGTCAAGGAGATCATGCTGGTCTCCGAGAACAACACCTCGTACGGCAAGGACCTCGGCGACATCCGCCTGCTGGAGACCCTGCTGCCCGAGCTGGCCGCCGTCGACGGCATCGAGCGTGTCCGCGTCAGCTACCTCCAGCCCGCCGAGATGCGGCCCGGCCTGATCGACGTCCTCACCTCGACCCCCAAGGTCGCCCCGTACTTCGACCTGTCCTTCCAGCACTCGGCCCCCGACGTGCTGCGCGCCATGCGCCGCTTCGGTGACACCGACCGCTTCCTGGAGCTGCTGGACACCATCCGCTCCAAGGCCCCGCAGGCCGGCGTCCGCTCCAACTTCATCGTCGGGTTCCCCGGCGAGACCGAGGAGGACTTCGCCGAACTGGAGCGTTTCCTCACCCACGCCCGCCTCGACGCCATCGGCGTCTTCGGCTACTCCGACGAGGACGGCACCGAGGCCGCCACGTACGAGAACAAGCTGGACGAGGAGACCGTCGCCGAGCGCCTGGCGCACATGCAGCGGCTCGCCGAGGAGCTCACCTCCCAGCGTGCGGAGGAGCGGATCGGCGAGACCCTTGAGGTACTCGTCGAGACGGTCGTCCCGTTCGACGAGGCGGAGGAGGGCGAGGGCGCCTACGGGCGCGCCGCCCACCAGGCCCCAGAGACCGACGGCCAGGTCGTCTTCACCGACGGCACCGGCCTGGTCCCCGGGCGCATCGTCACCGCGAAGGTGGTCGGCACGCTGGGCGTGGACCTGGTGGCCGAGCCCCTCGGCACGGAGTTCTCGGAAATCCAGGAGGCGGCCGGATGAGCGGAGTCCCGGCATCTGCGGCGGGCGGGACCGGCCGCCGGCCCGCGCCCGGCGCGAAGCTCGGGACTGCGGCCGTCAGCCAGGCCGGCCTCTGGAACATCGCCAACATCCTGACGATGGTCCGGCTGGTCCTCGTGCCGGGATTCGTCCTGCTGCTGCTCGCCGACGGGGGCTACGACCCCGTCTGGCGGGCACTGGCCTGGGCGGCCTTCGCCATCGCCATGATCACGGACATCTTCGACGGGCACCTGGCCAGGACGTACAACCTGGTCACGGACTTCGGGAAGATCGCCGACCCCATCGCCGACAAGGCGATCATGGGGTCGGCGCTCGTGTGTCTCTCCTGGCTCGGCGACCTGCCCTGGTGGGTGACCGGAGTGATCCTCGGACGGGAGCTCGGGATCACGCTGATGCGGTTCTGGGTGATCCGCTACGGGGTGATCCCCGCGAGCCGCGGCGGCAAGCTGAAGACCCTGGCCCAGGGCACGGCGGTGGGCATGTACGTGCTCGCGCTGACCGGGCCGCTGGCGACCTTGCGCTTCTGGGTGATGGCGGTGGCCGTCGTGCTGACCGTGGTGACCGGTCTGGACTACGTCCGGCAGGCCGTGGTGCTGCGCCGCGCCGGCCTGGCGGCGGAGCGTGCCGCGAAGTGACGAACGGGGTGGGGGAGGCACCGGAATCCGTGGGAGCGGGGGAAGGTGCTGCGGGAGTGGCCGAAGAAGTGCTGCGCCTGCTTGCGGAGAGTGACCAGAGCCTCGCCGTCGCGGAGTCGCTGACCGGGGGGATGGTGGCCGCCGAGCTCACGGCGGTGCCGGGGGCCTCGCGCTCCTTCCGCGGGTCGGTCACAGCGTACGCCACTGAACTCAAGCACCGGGTCCTCGGGGTGGACGCCGGGCTGCTCGCCGCCGAAGGCGCGGTGAACGCACAGGTCGCGGCCGAGATGGCCGGCGGCGTACGGCGCGTGATGGGCGCCACGTGGGGGATCGCGACGACCGGAGTGGCCGGTCCGGACCCCCAGGACGGGCAGCCCGTCGGCACCGTTTTCATCGCCGTGGCGGGTCCGGGGGGCAGGAAAACGGCCCGGCTGCGGTTGAACGGCTCCCGTACGGAAATCCGTAGGGAGAGTGCACGCACAGTGCTCGAACTGCTCTCGAGCGAACTCCGCGAGAATCTGCGGGGGCAGGATACGGAACAGAACGGGGGGATTTGATGTTTGCAGCCCTGAGTGAACACGACATCGCTCCCCGCACGGCCGCGGCGCGAGGCGGTACGGTGGGGCGTGAAGGTTACGGCTACACGGTCAGAGGAGGGAGCCACCGATGATTCTGCTCCGTCGCCTGCTGGGTGACGTGCTGCGTCGGCAGCGCCAGCGCCAGGGCCGTACTCTGCGCGAAGTCTCCTCGTCCGCCCGAGTTTCGCTCGGCTATCTCTCCGAGGTGGAGCGGGGGCAGAAGGAGGCATCCTCCGAGCTGCTCTCCGCGATCTGCGACGCGTTGGACGTACGGATGTCCGAGCTGATGCGCGAAGTCAGTGACGAGCTGTCGCTGGCCGAGCTCGCGCAGTCGGCAGCCGCAAGCGAACCGGTGCCGGCACCGGTGCGCCCGATGCTCAATTCGGTCTCCGTGGCCTCGGTCACGGGCGGACCCGAGCGGGTGACCATCAAGGCGCCCGTGGAAGCGGTGAACGTCGTAGCCGCTTGAGTACCGCGAGCTGGACACGTGGGTGTGGCGGGAGCCCCGGGTGGTGCGTGAAGCACCGGCCGGGGCAGATGTGTATAAGAGACAGGGCCGGGGCTCCCTGCCGTTCCGGGCCCTCTCGTGCGGTCGTGCGCCCGGTGTTCTGGGTGCGGGGGCCCGGGGTGTGGGGGAGGATGGGCGCGACCGGGAACCGGCCCTCTGGGAGGTGGCCGTGCGGCTGTTACTCCGCATACCTGTGGCTCTGCCCGTCGTGCTCGCCCTGCCCCTCGCGCTGGCGCTGGGGGCGCTGTGGTGGTGGGCCGTCCTGAGGCTGGCGGTGGTGCCGGCCCAGGCGGGGCCCGTGGAGGGGGCGATAGCCATGGGCGGCTGGGGGCTGGGACTGCTGCCCGTGCACTGTGTGCCGGAACCCCTCCGCAGGGCCCGGGGCGGGGATCCGGACGCACCCCCGGACGCGGCCGGGGGCGGCCCGCCGCAGGCCGGGGACGGTGCTGCGGGTCTGGCGGGGGCTACCAGGGCATCGACACCCCTCCGT
>NZ_JZWV01000652.1 GCF_000966975.1 Streptomyces katrae
ATCGACACCCCTCCGTTCGGCCGAAGGATCTGGCCGGTCATGAAGGACGAGGCGTCCGATGCCAGGTAGAGCACCGCGTGGGCGATGTCCTCGGGTTCGCCGACCCGGCGCAGCGGGGACATCCGGATCATGGCGGCCTCGGTCTGCTCCTGGGCCTCGGGGGTGTGGCGGGCGGTCATCGGGGTGCGGATCCATCCCGGGGCGACGGCGTTGACGCGGATGCCGTGGGGGCCGCTCTCGGTGGCGAGGGTCTTGGTGAGCTGCACCACGGCGGCCTTGGCGGCGCTGTAGCAGAGCAGGCCTGGCTGGGCGGCGTCCACGGCGCCGGAGGCCATCGTGACGACCGAACCGGGGCGGCCGGCGGCGATCATCGCCCGGACGGCCTCCTGGCAGGTGCGCAGGACCCCCTTGAAATTGATGTCCAGGACCCGGTCGAGGTCCTCGTCGGTGGTGTCCAGGACGCTGCTGGTGTGCATGACCCCGGCGATGGCGGCCGTGATGTCGAGCGGTCCGGCCGCGGCGACGGCGGCCCGCAGGGCGGCGCGGTCGGTGACGTCGAGGGGGTGGGCGGTGGCGGTTCCGCCGGCCTTGGTGATCAGGGCGGTGGTCTCGGCCAGTCCCCGCTCGTCGCGGTCCGCGCAGTGCACGGCCGCGCCCGCGCCGGCGAGCAGGAGGGCGGTGGCCCGGCCTATGCCGGCGGCGGCCCCGGTGACGAGTGCGGTGCGGCCGGTGAGCTCGTACGCGGTGATGGGTGTGGGCATGCCAGGACGGTACGAGCGGATCTGACGGCCCGTCAATTGGTCGGGGTGTCCGGGGTGGGGCCGGACTGGCAGCGGGGGCACCAGTAGGTGGGGCGGTCGTCCTGGGGGGCTTCGCGCACGGCGGTGCCGCAGCGCAGGCAGGGGCGGTGGGCACGGCCGTAGACGAACAGCTCGCGGCCGGGGCGGTGGCTTCCGGTGGTGTTGCGGGGGCCGCCGTGGCCGGTGTTCGCGGCGAGGAGGCGCTGGGCGGCGGCCGCGATGCGGACGGCGGTGACCTCGGGGTCGGGGAGGGCGCCGACCGGGGTCCAGGGGGTGACCGCCGCGAGGAAGCAGAGCTCGGACTTGTAGATGTTGCCGATGCCCGCCAGGTTCCGCTGGTCGAGCAGGGCCTCGCCGAGGGGGCGGCCGGGGGTGGCGAGGAGGTTCCCGGCGGCCCGGCCGGCGTCCCAGTCGGGTCCGAGGAGGTCGGGTCCCAGATGGCCCACGGCCCGGTCCTCCTCGGCGGTGCGCAGCAGTTCGAGGACGGGGAGGCGGTAGCCGACGGCGGTGGCGTCCGCGGCGGCCAGGACGGCACGGATCTCGTAGGAGGGGCCGCCCCGCCATTTCTCGGCGGGGCCGAAGACGTACCAGGCGCCGTCCATGCCGAGGTGGCTGTGGAGGGTGAGGCCGCCTTCGAGGCGGGCGAGGAGGTGCTTGCCGCGCGGGGTGACGTCCAGGGTGGTGCGGCCGGCGAGATCGGCGGTGGCGAAGCGGGGGACGCGCAGGTCGGCGTGGGTGAGGGGCTTGCCCGCGAGGGCGGCGTGCAGGCGGGCCGCGACGCGGTGGACGCTGTCTCCTTCGGGCATGGGGCCATTGTCACGCCGCCCGGGGCCGGGAACGCGGAACCCCCCGGGCGGGGTGGCCGCCGCGGGGGGTTCGCGCGATCAGGAGGGGCCCGGTGGGGCCGCCCGTCACTTCCAGGTCAGGCCCTTCTGGGCCGGCTTGTTCAGGTTGTTGTACGGGTCGCCCCAGTACTCGGCGCCGGTGACCTTGGCGCCGGTCGGCGCGAGGGCGACGGCGCAGGAGGCCTGGGTCTTGCCGGTGGTGAAGCCCGACGGCAGGGACTCGTTCGGGCACTTGTCGAACTTGCCGGCGATCAGCAGGACGCCGGACTCGGCGCCGCCGTCGAGCAGGCCCTTGATCGAGCAGGCCCTTGATGTGGCCGACGGAGGCGAAGGACAGGTCCGTCGTGCCGGTGTTCTTGGCCGTGTAGTGGATGTAGAAGGGCGTCTGGCCCTTCACCTTGTCGGCGACGTTCAGGGACGCCAGGTCGGCCGGGTTGCCCGCCTCGATGCTGGTGACCGTGAGGGCGAGCTGGCCGCTCTTGCTGCCGGAGGTGAACGGGATGGTCGCCGCCTGGCCGATCTTGAAGGACTGGCCGGACGTGGCCACCGCGCCGCCACCGGCGGGGGCGCCGGAGGCGCCGTCGTAGCCGCCCGCCGAGGCGCCCGGGGCGGCCGAGGAAGCGCCGCCCGCCGGAGGCGTGGCGTAGCCGTCCGCCGGGGCGGACGCCGCGGAGGACGGGGCGGCCGGGGCCGCGGGAACCTCTTCGTTGCCGTCCTTGCAGCCCGTCAGAACCAGGGTTCCGGCCACGGCGAGGCCGGCCGCGGCCAGGGTGGTCTTGCGCATGCTGATGGAGCTCACTTTTTTCTCCCCCATGACTGTGTACCGCCAATGCGGTGCCTGTGATCACCTTTGATAAGCCATGGATAAGCGCCAGTGCCAGCTGAGGAGCGGCTGGCAGCGGTTTCGTGACATGGCCAAGACATACGTATCTGAGTCGAGACCGGAGCGAGTTCAAGCCGTTTCCCCGGTCGTAACCCTCCGGTCACCCCCTAGTTGCGCAGCCGCAGCCCCCTCGGGGTGGCGTGGAAGCCGGCCGTCTCCAGAGCCTGGCCGACGGGGGAGGTGAGGGCCGCCGCGGCGTTGATGCGCTCCACCGTCAGGTCCGGCAGGGTGCCCGAGCGGGAAGCCGTCACCAGGGCCGCGGTGGCCGCCGCGAGGCGCGGGTCACCGGGCTCCGGCCAGGCCAGCAGGGTCTTGCCGCCGCGCTCCAGATAGAGCGTGAGCTCGCCGTCGACCAGCACCACGAGGGAGCCCGCCTTGCGGCCCGGCTTGTGGGTGGCTCCGGCCGGGGGCTCGGGCCAGGGAAGGGCCGCCCCGTACGCGTTCGCGGGATCGGCGGCGGCCAGGACCACCGCCGCCAGCGGGGGCGGGTTCTTCTCCGCCGCGCGCAGCCGGTCGACCGCGCCGTCCATCGCGAACTGGGCCGCGCCCAGCCCCTCCACCACATAACCCCGCCGGGCCTGCCCGCTGTCCTCGAACGCCGACAGGATCCGGTACACCGCGCTGAAGCCGCCCTCGACGCCCTCCGCCGCCACCGCCCCCCGCGTGACCACCCCGTGCCGGTCGAGGAGGGTGCGGGCCAGGGCGTGCGCCCGCTGGGTCGGCTCCGGGGCGGGCGCCGGGAGCAGCGACCAGCGGCCCGAGACCGTCGGCGGGCCCGTACGGGAGACGGTCGCGCTCAGGCTGCCGTACCGGCCGCGCGGGACCGTCCGGCGGGCCCGGTGGGCGGTGGCGCCCGCCGTACGGCCCGAGCCCAGCAGGGAACGCAGCGGAGCCAGGGTGTCGTTGGTCAGCCGGCCCGACCAGGCGAGGTCCCACAGGACGGAGGACAACTCCACGTCCGTGGCCTCGGGATGACGGGCCCGCACGGATTCCGTGAGCTGACGGAAGAACAGGCCGTACCCGCCCGACAGGGCGTCCAGCACCGCCTGGTGCAGCGGGCCCAGCTCCAGCGGGTGCGGCTCGGGGAGCAGCAGCGGAGCCGCGTCCGCCAGGTACAGGGAGATCGGCCCACACCACCTCGCCGGTGGTGGTCAGTTCGTCCAGCAGGGCCGGCGCGTACCCGGCGACCCGCGAGGGCAGGATCAGCCGCTCCAGCGCCGACGCCGGCACCGGGGCGCCCTGGAGCTGCTCCACCGCCCGCGCCAGCCCGTCGATCCCGCGCAGCCCGCCGCCCAGGTGCTGCCACTGGGGCAGGAAGGTGGCCAGTGAGGCCGGCGGTACCGGCTCCAGCTCCTGCCGCAGCGCAGCCAGCGAGCGGCGCCGCAGCCGGCGCAGCACCGCCGCGTCGCACCACTCCTGGCCGATGCCCGCCGGATGGAACTCGCCCTGCACCACCCGGCCCGCCGCCGCGAGCCGGTGCAGGGCGCCCTCGGTCACCGCCGCGCCCAGGCCGAAGCGGGCGGCGACGGCGGCCGTGGTGAACGGGCCGTGCGTACGGGCGTAGCGGGCCAGGAGATCGCCCAGCGGATCCTTGACCGGCTCCGTGAACGCCTCCGGGACCCCCACCGGAAGGGCGGTCCCCAGGGCGTCGCGCAGCCGGCCCGCGTCCTCGATCGCCGCCCAGTGCTCCGCGCCCCCGATCCGCACCCGGATCGCCCGGCGCGCGGCCTCCAGGCCGGCGGCCCAGCCCGGCTCCGCCCCCCGCTCCGCCAGCTCGGCGTCGGTCAACGGGCCCAGCAGGCGCAGCAGGTCGGCCACCGACTCGGCGTCCTTCGCCCGCCGGTCCTCCGTCAGCCACTGCAGCTCCCGCTCCAGCTCCTCCAGCACCTCGGCGTCGAGGAGCTCGCGCAGCTCCGCCTGGCCCAGCAGCTCCGCCAGCAGCCGCGAGTCCAGCGACAGCGCCGCCGCCCGCCGCTCGGCCAGCGGCGAGTCGCCCTCGTAGAGGAACTGGGCCACGTACCCGAACAGCAGGGAACGGGCGAACGGCGAGGGCTCGGGGGTGGTGACCTCCACCAGGCGGACCCGGCGCGCCTCCACGTCCCCCATCAGCTCCGTCAGGCCCGGCACGTCGAACACGTCCTGAAGGCATTCGCGCACGGCCTCCAGCACGATCGGGAACGAGCCGAACTCGGATGCCACCTGGAGCAGTTGCGAGGCCCGCTGGCGCTGCTGCCACAGCGGGGTGCGCTTGCCGGGGCTGCGGCGCGGCAGCAGCAGGGCGCGCGCCGCGCACTCGCGGAACCGGGAGGCGAACAGGGCCGAGCCGCCCACCTGGTCCGTGACGATCTGGGCGACGTCCCCCTGGTCGAAGGCGACGTCGGCCGCGCCCAGCGGGGCCTGCTCGTCGTCGAACTCGAACGACGGCGGCCGGGCGGGATCGTGGTCGAGGAGGTCCAGGTCCATGGAGAGCAGGTCGGCGTCCGGCAGGCGCAGCACGATGCCGTCGTCGGCATGCATCACCTGGGCGTCCATGCCGTACTTCTCCGCCAGCCGGGCGCCCAGGGCCAGCGCCCACGGCGCGTGCACCTGCGCGCCGAACGGGGAGTGCACCACGACCCGCCAGTCGCCCAGCTCGTCACGGAACCGCTCCACCACGATGGTCCGGTCGTCCGGCACGTGCCCGCAGGCCTCCCGCTGCTCCGCGAGGTACGCCAGGACGTTGTCGGCGGCCCAGGCGTCCAGCCCCGCCGCCAGCAGCCGCAGCCGGGCGTCCTCCTCGCCGAGCCCGCCCAGCTCCCGCAGGAACGCGCCCACCGCACGGCCCAGTTCCAGCGGGCGGCCCAGCTGGTCGCCCTTCCAGAACGGCAGCCGGCCGGGCACCCCGGGGGCCGGGGTCACCAGGACCCGGTCGCGGGTGATGTCCTCGATCCGCCAGGAGGTCGTGCCCAGGGTGAACACGTCGCCCACACGGGACTCGTAGACCATCTCCTCGTCGAGCTCGCCGACCCGGCCCCCGCCCTTCTTCGGGTCGGCGCCGGCCAGGAAGACGCCGAAGAGCCCCCGGTCGGGGATGGTGCCGCCGGAGGTCACCGCCAGGCGCTGCGCACCGGGCCGGCCCGTGACCGTCCCCGCCACCCGGTCCCACACCACCCGGGGTCTGAGCTCCGCGAACGCGTCCGACGGATAGCGGCCCGCGAGCATGTCCAGCACCGAGGTGAACGCCGACTCCGGCAGCGCCGCGAAGGGCGCCGCCCGCCGCACCAGCGCCAGCAGGTCGTCGAGCTGCCAGGTGTCCATCGCCGTCATCGCCACCAGCTGCTGGGCCAGCACGTCGAGCGGATTGGACGGGATCCGCAGGGACTCGATCGCCCCCGTGCGCATCCGCTCCGTGACCACGGCCGCCTGCACCAGGTCCCCCCGGTACTTGGGGAAGACCACCCCGGTGGAGACCGCCCCCACCTGGTGCCCCGCCCGGCCCACGCGCTGGAGACCCGACGCCACCGACGGCGGCGACTCCACCTGCACCACCAGGTCCACGGCACCCATGTCGATGCCCAGCTCCAGGCTGGACGTCGCCACCACGGCCGGCAGCCGGCCCGCCTTGAGGTCCTCCTCGACCAGCGCCCGCTGCTCCTTGGACACCGAGCCGTGGTGCGCGCGGGCCAGCAGCGGCGGGGCGCCCTGCGCGGCACCCGACTGGGCCATGATCTCCGCCGGGGGCGGCGCACCCTCGCCGAGCAGCTCGCCCGTGGCCCGCTCGTAGGCGATCTCGTTGAGCCGGTTGCACAACCGCTCCGCGAGACGGCGGGAGTTCGCGAACACGATCGTGGACCGGTGGGCCTGCACCAGATCCGCGATCCGCTCCTCCACATGCGGCCAGATCGACGGCTTGTCGCCGCCCTCCCGGCCCTCCGTGGCGGGGGAGCCGCCCAGTTCGCCCATGTCCTCCACCGGGACGACCACCGACAGGTCGAACTCCTTGGCCGACGGCGGCTGCACGATCTCCACCCGGCCGCGCGGCGCGAGGTAGCGGGCCACCTCCTCCACCGGCCGCACCGTCGCCGACAGCCCGATCCGGCGGGCCGGGCGCGGCAGCAGCTCGTCCAGCCGCTCCAGCGACAGGGCCAGATGGGCGCCGCGCTTGGTCCCGGCGACGGCGTGCACCTCGTCCAGGATCACCGTCTCGACCCCGGACAGGGCCTCGCGGGCCGCCGAGGTCAGCATCAGGAACAGCGACTCCGGCGTGGTGATCAGGATGTCGGGCGGGCGCAGCGACAGGGCCCGGCGCTCCGCGGCCGGGGTGTCCCCGGAGCGGATCCCCACCCGCACGTCCGGCTCGGGCAGCCCCAGGCGGGCCGACTCCTGCCGGATCCCCGTCAGCGGGCTGCGCAGATTGCGCTCCACGTCCACCGCGAGCGCCTTCAGCGGCGACACGTACAGCACCCGGCAGCGCTTCTTCGGCTCGGCCGGCGGCGGCTGCGAGGCCAGCCGGTCCAGGGCCGCGAGGAAGGCGGCCAGCGTCTTGCCGGAGCCGGTCGGCGCCACGACCAGCACGTCCGACCCCTCCCCGATGGCCCGCCAGGCGCCCTCCTGCGCGGAAGTGGGCGTACGGAAGGCCCCCGTGAACCACGAGCGGGTCGCGGGGGAGAACGAGTCGAGCGCAGCGCCTGCCATGCCCCCATCGTGCACCCGGCCACTGACAACCGGCCGGACCTGGGCAAACGCCCGGCGGAACGGGGGCGCAGAATGAGGGGATGGGGAAGGAGACGGGGACGCGGGAGGACGGGCCGGGCGGCCGGGAGTGGGCCCGGCACTGGCGCTACCCGCAGCTGCCGGGACTGGACCTGCTGCGCGCCCACTACGTCCGCCACACCTTCCCGCGCCACGCCCACGACGGGTACGTCATCGCGGCCGTCACCGGCGGCATCGAGGAGATCGGCATGCCCGCCGGCACCCTGCGGGCCGGACCGGGCAGCGTGGTGCTGATCAACCCGGAGGTGCCGCACAGCGCGCGGGCCGGGGAGCCCGAGGGCTGGGCGTACTCCACCCTCTACCCCTCCCGGGAGCTGATCACCGAGGTGGCCGCCGAGATCGGCACCCTGCGCGGCACCCCCGGCTTCACCGCCGAGATGGTCCTCGACGGGCAGGGCGCGAAGCTGATCACCGACGTGCACCGGGCCGCCGAGACCGGCAACGCCCTGGCCGCCGACACGCTGCTGCGGGCCGTGGTGGCCCGGATGCTCAGCAGGCACGCCGCTCCGCTGCCCGCCCGCACGGTGGCCCGCGCCGGGGGCACCGACGCCGAGCGCGCCCGCGCCGTGCTGGAGGAGCGGATGGCCGCGCCGCCGTCGCTGGAGCAGCTCGCGACGGAGCTCGGGACCAGCCCGTTCGCCCTGCTGCGGGCCTTCCGGGAGCGGTACGGGATGCCGCCGCACACCTGGCTGACCGATGCGCGGGTGCGGCGGGCGCGGAGGCTGCTGGACGCCGGGGCCGCGCCGGCGGAGGTGGCCGTCGCCGTCGGCTTCACCGACCAGCCGCACCTGAACCGGCACTTCACCCGGATCGTCGGCGTCCCCCCGGGCGCCTACCGGCGGGCGCGCGCGCTCTAGGGGGTGCGCGGCTGCTCGGGGGTCCGGTGCGCCGCCGGGGCTGAGGCGCGGGCCGGGCGTGCAAGAACGTACAAGACCCGGCCGGGCCGCCCCGCCTACCTTCGCCCGGTGGGAACAGAACAGCTGGTGATGAGAGAGGCCCCCGAAGGGGCCGGAGGGCGGCCGCGGGCCGCGGTCGTACGGGACGCCCTCGGCGTCGGGGTGGCCGTGGGCCTGTCCGGGTTCGCGTTCGGGGTGACCGCCGCCGGGGCCGGGATGAGCGTGCTCCAGGCCTGCGTGCTGAGTCTGCTCGTCTTCACCGGCGCCTCGCAGTTCGCGCTGGTCGGAGCGCTCGCCGCGGGCGGGAACCCGTTCACGGCCGCCGCCGGGGCCTTCTTCCTCGGTACCCGCAACGCCTTCTACGGGCTGCGGCTCTCCCAGCTGCTGGCGCTGCCGAAGGCCGTGCGGCCGTTCGCCGCGCACTGGGTGATCGACGAGACCACCGCCGTGTCCCTGGCCCAGCCCGACCGCAGGTCGGCCCGGCTCGGGTTCACCGTCACCGGGCTCACCCTGTACCTGCTGTGGAACCTCACCACCCTCCTCGGCGCGCTCGGCGCCGAGGCCATCGGGGACACCGCCGCCTGGGGGCTGGACGCCGCCGGTCCCGCCGTGTTCCTCGCCCTCCTCGCACCCATGCTCAAGAGCACCACCGAACGGGCCGTCGCCGGGCTCGCGCTCGTCCTGGGGCTGGGCTTCCTGCCCGTCCTGCCCGCCGGGGTGCCCGTACTGATCGCCGCGCTGGCCGCGCCGGCCGTGCTGTGGCTGAAGGGCAGCCGGTCGCCGCAGGACAGCCGCCGCTCGCCGAAGGGAGGACGTCCGTGAACGTCTGGATCGCCATCGGCCTCACGGCCGCCGGATGCTACGCCGTCAAGCTCGCCGGACTGCTCGTGCCCGCCGGGGCCCTGGAGCGGCCCGCGGTGCGCAGGCTCTCGGCCCTGCTGCCGGTCGCGCTGCTCGCGGCGCTCACCGCGCAGCAGACCTTCAGCACCGGCCACGACCTCGTGCTCGACGCCCGGGCCGCCGGGCTGGCGGCCGCCGCCGTGGCGCTGCTGCTGCGCGCCCCGTTCCTGGTGGTGGTCGGGGCCGCGGTGGTGGTCACCGCCGGAGTGCGGGCCCTGGGCGGCTGAACACCCGGTGCAGGGGGTGTTGCGACACCCCCTAGCCCGCCGGGCGCCCGTACGCCCGCAGGGTCAGCAGGGCCTCGATGGTGGCGATCGGGCGCCGCTCCAGGGTGCTGCCCGGGGCCCAGGCCCGGCGCCGCACCGGCCAGCCGCCGTCCGGCTGCTGCTCCGCCGCGAGGAAGTCCAGCGAGCGCCCCATCTCCTCGTCGGTGAACCAGCTCCGGGCCGCCGACTCCGGCCGCCGCGCGTAGTCGTACGGGAACAGCAGCTCGCCCGGTGCGTAGCCGGGGGAGAGCGGGTACTCCTCGCGGCGGGCCGGGTCGAGCACCGCCAGGCGCCGCTCCCGCACCAGCCGGCCCAGCCGGTCCGCGGCCGCCGCGGCGCGGGCCCGGTCGGGAACGCCGTCGAGGAAGGCCACCGCGCCCTGGACCTCGTACGGATGCGGGTGGCGCAGGCCCTCGACCCGCTCCCAGCAGAACTCCGTCGCCCGGAACAGCCAGGCGTCCCAGATCCGGTTGCGGTGCAGCACCCCCACGACCGGGCCCGTGGTCACCAGCTCGGCCGGCGGGTCGTCGCCCGCCGGGTGCCAGGGCGCGGCGGGATGGCCGCGGGGGGCCGGGACGGCCAGCGGGAGCGCGCCCTCCGGGGTGGAGATCCGGGTCAGGTGGCGGCAGAGCCGCTCGATGCGCCGGCCGGAGCACCGGCCGAGGCCGTCGAGGATCCGCAGGGCGTGCGCGGTGTGCAGGGGCTGGCTGAGCGGACCGCGCAGGTCGGGGTCCAGGGCGTGGCCGTAGCCGCCGTCCTCGCCCAGGTAGGAGCCGAGGGCGGTGTCGACCGGATCGGCGTCCCCGCCGAGGAAGTGGTACGCGAACCGGCGCTGCTCCAGCACCCGGGCCGTGAGCCAGATGAACTGCTCGGCGCGGGCCAGCGAGGCCGTGGCGGCCGCGGGGGCCGGCGCGGAAGCTTCGTCTCCAGGCATGCGAGCCACCGTAGGCCCGCGGCCCGCGGCGGAGGGCGGCAACGGGAAGGGTGCACTCTCCGGAGCGGGATACTGGACGCATGCGGTTGACGATTTTCTGGGAGCGGATGGCGGAGCACTTCGGTGCGGCCTACGCGGACTCCTTCGCGAGGGACCACGTCATGTCCGAGCTCGGCGGGCGCACGGTCCACCAGGCGCTGGAGGCGGGCTGGGAGACGAAGGACGTGTGGCGCGCCGTGTGTGCGGCGATGGACGTGCCCGCCTCCCTGCGCTGACACCGCGCGCGGCCCCGCCCGGCGGGTGCCGCGCGCCTGCCGTGCGGGGGCCGCCGGCTTCGTGGTTCGTGCGGCCGGTGGGACAGACTGGTCGGCGTGGCAGCGACAGACGAGACGACCGACCGGCCCGGAGACCCGCAGGGCCGGCCGTTCCCCGCCCAGCCCGTGGCGGCGGACCACCCCCCGGCCCCGGCGGAGCAGCCCGCTCCGGCGCCGGGCGGGGACGCGGGGTCCCGGATCCCTTCCCCGGGTACCGACCCGGCGGAGCCCGCAGGCGGCCCGGGCGGCGGTCCCGAGGGGCCGTCCTCCGGTACCGGCCCGGCGCGGGGGGAGGCGCGGATGCCGCGCTGGCTGCCGCGCGCGGTGGTCCTCGTACTGGCGCTCGTCGCGTGTTTCCAGCTCGGCAGCTGGGCCTTCCACCAGCTGATCGGGCTGCTCGTCAACATCCTGATCGCGTTCTTCCTGGCGCTGGCGATCGAACCCGCCGTGGCCAGGATGGCGGCCCGGGGCATGCGCCGCGGGCTCGCCACCTTCCTCGTCTTCCTGGGTGTGTTCGCCGCGGCAGCCGGGTTCCTGGCGCTGCTCGGCTCGATGCTCGCCGGGCAGATCGTCGACATGGTGGAGGGCTTCCCCCACTACCTCGACATGGTGATCGACTCGATCAACCGCACCTTCCACACCGAGCTGTCCCGGCTGGAGATCCAGGACAGCCTGCTGCACTCCGACTGGCTGCAGAAGTACGTGCAGAACAGCGCCAGCGGGGTGCTCGACGTGTCCGCCACCGTGCTCGGCGGGCTCTTCAGGCTGCTGACGGTCGGCCTGTTCTCCTTCTACTTCGCCGCCGACGGCCCCAGGCTGCGGCGCGCCCTGTGCTCCGTGCTGCCGCCGGCGAAGCAGTCGGAGGTGCTGCGGGCCTGGGAGATCGCCGTCGCGAAGACCGGCGGCTACCTGTACTCGCGCGGGCTGATGGCGCTGGTCTCCGGCATCGCCCACTACGTGGTCTTCGTGGTGCTCGGGGTGCCGTACGCGCCCGCGCTCGCGGTGTGGGTGGGGCTGGTCTCCCAGTTCATCCCCACCATCGGCACCTATCTGGCGGGCGCGCTGCCGACGCTGATCGCGTTCACCCTCGATCCCTGGTACGCGGTGTACGTGCTGGGGTTCGTGGTGGTCTACCAGCAGTTCGAGAACTACGTCCTCCAGCCGAAGCTCACCGCCAGGACGGTGGACATCCACCCGGCGGTGGCCTTCGGTTCCGTCATCGCGGGGACCGCCCTGCTGGGTGCGGTCGGGGCGCTCATCGCGATCCCGGCCGTGGCCACCCTTCAGGCCTTCCTCGGCGCGTACGTGAAGCGGTACGAGGTGGCGGGCGAGGCCGGCGGGTCGGCCGGAGGGCAGGCGGCCGGGGAGGCTACTGCTGCCCGTCCGCGCCGAGTACGGCTGCCAGGGCTTCGGTGACGGCCGACTCGGCGGCGGCCTTGTCGAGGCCGAGCCCGCTGAGGGTGCCCTCGCCGTTCTCCAGCTCCAGCAGCGCGAGCAGGATGTGCTCGGTGCCCACGTAGCCGTGGCCCAGGCGCAGGGCCTCGCGGAAGGTGAGCTCCAGGGCCTTCTTGGCGTTGGCGTCG
>NZ_JZWV01000653.1 GCF_000966975.1 Streptomyces katrae
GTCGAAGGGGACGAGGGCGGGCATCTCCTCGGCCGCCGGGGGCAGGGTGGCGGTCGCGGCGGAGCGCAGGGCCTCCGGGGTGATGCCGTGGGACGCGAGGACGAGTCCGGCCAGGCCCTCGGGCTCGGCCAGCAGGCCCAGCGCCAGGTGCTCGGTGCGGATCTCGGCGTTGTTCGCGGCGCGCGCCTCGTTCTGCGAGGCGACGACGACGTTGCGGGCGCGGGGGGTGAACCGGGAGAAGCCCGCTTCGGGGTCGAGGGCGGCGTCGCCCTCCTTGTCGGCCTTGGGGACGAAGCGCTTCTGGGCGGCCTGGCGGGTGACCCCCATGCTGCGGCCGATGTCGGTCCAGGAGGCGCCGGAGCGGCGGGCCTGGTCGACGAAGTGGCCGATGAGGTGGTCCGCCACCTCACCGAGGTGCTCGGCCGCGACGACGGCGCCGCTGAGCTGCTCCAGGGTGTCGGCGTGGGAGTTCTTGATGGCCTCGATCAGCTCGTCGAGGCGGACGGGGTTGGCGATGCGGACGGGTTCCACGGAAGGGTTCGTCATAGGTGCAACCCTAGGTTGACACCTGGGTGGTGTCAACCGTCGGTTGTCACTACGGGGGTGGAGGGAGCTGGGGACGCGTTCCCTCCATCCCCGGGCGCGTGCGACCGTCAGGCGGCCGGCTGGTTCTGGGCCGTCAGCAGACCCAGCAGCTGGTCCATCTCGCTCCGCCAGATGCGGTGCACGTTCATGCGGGTCGGCTTCGCCTGGCCGGGGAGCTGCATGCGGAACGAGCTCCAGATGGCGTTGCGCTTGGCCTCGGTGATGGTGCCGACCGCCTCGTGCGGCGGTATCGCGAAGACGATCTCCTGCGGGCGGTTGCTCATCCGGCTCGCCCGGTGGAGCACCACGGCCTGCTCCGTCACGGTGACGAAGTAGTAGCTGAGGAACGCCTGGCCGATGAGGCCGAACATGCTCATCAGCCACACGCTCGGGCCGGCGATGGCCTGGATCGTGACGATGGGGCGGTCGGCGGGGTTGGCCTGGGCGAGGGCTTCGGCCACCTGCTGCTGGATCGTGGCCTTCTTGACGGCCATGGGTCCTCCTGAGCGGAATTTCACGGCCCCCGTCGTCGGGGGCACCGCAGAGTACCGGCCATGTGGCGGGGATTTCGCGCCAGGCCGGGGGTGTGGGCCGTGCGCCCTGAATTGGGCTCGGCCGCCCGCCTCGCGGGGAGTTGGAGCGATTGATTCCGTTTGACGCCCAGGCTCTTCGGCCGCCTCGTTCCCCAACTCCCCATGCCCTATTGTGCGTTGACCCCGCTGGACGAAGAATGCAGTGCACATGTCAACCGAAGGATCTTCGGTACGCATTCGTCACCAGAGGGGAACCCCCACATGAACAAGCCTCTCGCCGGCGCCGTGTTGTCCCTGCTCCTGACCGGAGCGGCGGCAACTCCGGCCGTGGCCCAGGCCTCCACGCCCCAGCAGGCCGCCGCCGTCACCTACGCGGGCACGGTCGCGCTCAGCAACTGCTCCGGCTCCGTGGTCCGTACGCCCGCCTCCCAGCCGGACGACCCCGCGCTCGTCCTGTCGAACGGGCACTGCCTGGAGACCGGCTTCCCGGCGGCGGGCGAGGTGCTCGTCAACCAGGCGTCCAGCCGCAGCTTCTCCCTGCTCAACGCCTCGGGCTCCAAGGTCGCGACCCTGCGCGCGAGCAAGATCGCGTACGGCACGATGACGGACACCGACGTCTCGCTCTACCAGCTGACCAAGACGTACGCGCAGATCCAGAGCCAGTACGGCATCGCCGCCCTCACCCTGAACGACACCCACCCCGTGCAGGGTTCCTCGATCAAGGTGGTCTCCGGCTACTGGAAGCGCACCTACAGCTGCAGCGTCGACGGGTTCGTGTACCGCCTCAAGGAGGGCGACTGGACCTGGAAGGACTCGGTCCGCTACACCTCGTCCTGCAACACCATCGGCGGCACCTCCGGCTCGCCGGTGATCGACACGACGACCGGCAAGGTCGTCGCCGTCAACAACACGGGCAACGAGGACGGTCAGCGCTGCACGGACAACAACCCGTGCGAGGTGGACCAGGCGGGCAACGTCACGGTCCGCCAGGGCATCAACTACGCCCAGGAGACGTACGTCCTCGTCCCGTGCATCGGCCCCGGCAACCAGATCGACCTGAACCGCCCGGGCTGCACCCTGCCGAAGCCGTGAGCCCCGTCTGACCCACCCGCCCCGCGGCCCCGCCGCCTCCGTCCGACCGGAGGCGGCGGGGCCGCGGTGCGTGCCCCCGCGCCTCGGGTCGGCCGGGGGCGATCTTCGCCGCCGATGTGATGACCGCCACAAGGTGGCGCCTTCCCGCAGGTCCCGTCGTTGGTCCCCGGGGAAGTGCCCGGCGGGGGCGGTGGAGGGCGTTCCGCCTTCGGTGGGACGGGGTTGCCGGGTGCGGCGCGGTCGGCTTGACAGGGAAATCGAACATCCATTCTGATGAGTTATCCACAGCCGAAACGGGCGTGGAAGCGCATTGTCAGTGGCAGGCGTTAGCGTCAATGGCGTGAAGCGATCGACTCAAGCAAACCGGGTGGAACCCATGGCAGGCACCGACCGCGAGAAGGCTCTCGACGCCGCGCTCGCACAGATTGAACGGCAATTCGGCAAGGGTGCGGTCATGCGCCTCGGCGACAAGCCGAACGACCCCATCGAGGTCATCCCCACCGGGTCGACCGCGCTGGACATCGCCCTCGGCGTCGGCGGTCTGCCGCGCGGCCGCGTGGTCGAGATCTACGGCCCGGAGTCCTCCGGTAAGACGACCCTCACGCTGCATGCCGTGGCCAACGCGCAGAAGGCCGGCGGCACCGTCGCCTTCGTGGACGCCGAGCACGCGCTCGACCCCGAGTACGCCCGCGCGCTCGGTGTCGACACCGACAACCTCATCCTGTCCCAGCCGGACACCGGTGAGCAGGCCCTCGAGATCGTCGACATGCTGGTCCGCTCCGGCGCCCTCGACCTGATCGTCATCGACTCCGTCGCGGCGCTCGTCCCGAAGGCGGAGATCGAGGGCGAGATGGGCGACTCGCACGTCGGTCTCCAGGCCCGTCTGATGAGCCAGGCGCTCCGCAAGATCACGGGTGCGCTGAACCAGTCCAAGACCACCGCGATCTTCATCAACCAGCTCCGCGAGAAGATCGGCGTGATGTTCGGCTCGCCGGAGACCACGACCGGTGGCCGCGCGCTGAAGTTCTACGCCTCCGTGCGCATCGACATCCGACGCATCGAGACCCTGAAGGACGGCACGGAAGCGGTCGGCAACCGCACCCGCTGCAAGGTCGTGAAGAACAAGGTCGCGCCGCCCTTCAAGCAGGCCGAGTTCGACATCCTCTACGGCCAGGGCATCAGCCGCGAGGGCGGCCTGATCGACATGGGCGTGGAGCACGGCTTCATCCGCAAGGCCGGTGCCTGGTACACGTACGAGGGCGACCAGCTCGGCCAGGGCAAGGAGAACGCCCGCAACTTCCTGAAGGACAACCCCGACCTCGCCAACGAGATCGAGCGGAAGATCAAGGAGAAGCTGGGCGTCGGCGTGCGCAAGGACGCCGAGGGCGGCGAGGCGGCCGCGGCCACCGCGCCGGCCGACGCCTCCGTGCCCGCGCCGGCGTCGAAGGCCAAGCCGGCGGCCAAGGCCGCCGTGGCCAAGAGCTGACCGTGCGGGAAGAGCGGGAGAGGGGCGGCAGAGCCGGGGGCAGCCGTGAGGGCCGCCAGGAGCTGCCGCCCCAGAGCCCCGAGGAGCAGGCGCGGGCGATCTGTCTGCGCCTGCTCACCGGGATGCCGCGCACCCGGCGGCAGCTCGCGGACGCCCTGGCGAAGCGGGGCATCCCCGAGGAGGTCTCCGAGGCGGTCCTCTCCCGGTACGAGGAAGTGGGCCTGATCGACGACGCCGCCTTCGCCGGGGCCTGGGTCGAGTCCCGGCACCGCGGCCGGGGCCTGGCCCGCCGGGCGCTCGCGCAGGAACTGCGGACCAAGGGGGTGCACACCACCCTCGTCCAGGAGGCGCTGGAGCAGCTGGACTCCGAGCAGGAGGAGCAGACCGCCCGCGAGCTCGTGGAGCGCAAGCTCCGCTCGACCCGGGGGCTGGAGCGCGACAAGCGGATCCGGCGCCTGGCGGGGATGCTCGCGCGCAAGGGGTACCCGGAGGGCAGGGTACCCGGAGGGCATGGCCCTGCGGGTGGTGCGCCGCGCACTGGAGACGGAAGGCGAGGACGCCGACGACCTGGGCTACCCGGGGGACTGACCCCCGGGCGGGGTGGGGGTAGCCCCCGGAAGGGGACGCCGGAGCACTCCAGTGCCGGCATCGGTGCCCTCCGACAGGGTTGACCGCATGATGCTGCGTTACGCCCTTCGGACCGTCCGGCACCGCAAAGCCGGCTTCCTCGGAGCCTTCGTCGCCCTGCTGTGCGCGGCGGCCCTGATCACCGCCTGCGGCACCCTCCTGGAGACCGGGCTCCGGGGCCGGATCGCCACCGAACGCTACGCGGGCACCCCGGTCCTCGTCTCCGCCGACCAGAACGTCCACCAGACGACGGTCAAGGAGAAGAAGGGCAAGGCCAAGACGAAGCACAAGGCCAAGCCCGTGGCCGAACGGGCCTGGCTGCCGGCCGCCACCGTGGACACCGTCCGCTCCGTCCCCGGCGTCGGACGGGCCGTCCCCGAGCTCACCTTCCAGGCCGTCCCGCTGACCGGGGCCGCGGGCACGGCGAAGCCCTCGTACGGACACGCCTGGACCTCCGCCGTGCTCACCCCCTTCACCCTGGCCGAGGGACACGCCCCCCGGGCCGGGGACGAGGTCGTCATCGACCGGGACCTGGCCGCCCGGGCGGGCCTCGCCACCGGAGCCCGGCTCACCGTGCAGGCCACCGGCGACCCGAAGACCTACACGGTCAGCGGCGTGGCCCGCACCGCCGCCGGAGGCCTCGCCCACCAGAGCGCCCTCTTCTTCTCCGACACCGAAGCCCAGCGGCTCGCCGCCCGCACCGGCCAGGTCTCGGCCATCGGCGTGCTGCCCCGGCCAGGCGTGGACCCCGGCGAACTCGCCGCCCGGCTCACCCGGACCCTCGCACCCACCACCGCCCAGGTCTCCACCGGCGACGACCGGGGCCCGGTCGAGTTCCTCGACGCGGCCGGCGCCCGCGTCAAGCTGGTCTCCATGGGCGGCGCGATGGGCGGCACCTCCCTCCTCGTCGCCGTCCTCGTGGTCGCCGGCACCTTCGCCCTCTCCGTCCAGCAGCGCCGGCGCGAACTCGCCCTGCTGCGGGCCATCGCCGCCACCCCCCGGCAGCTGCGCGGCATGCTCGGCCGCGAGGCACTGATCGTCGGCCTCGCCGCCGGGATCGCCGGCGCCCTCGCAGGACTGCCGCTGGCCGCCTGGCTGTACGGCCGCTTCGTCGCCACGGGGGCCGTCCCGGCCACCCTGGAACGCACCGCCGGGATCTTCCCGATGATCGCGGCCGTCGGGGCGAGCCTGCTCGGAGGCTGGGCCGCGGCCCGGATCGCCGGGCGGCGCACCACCCGGGTCCGTCCCGCCGAGGCCCTGGCCGAAGCCGCCGTCGAGCGGCGCCGCCCCGACTGGACCCGCACCCTCGCCGGACTGCTCCTGCTGGCCGGCGGGGCCGTACTGGTCGTCGTCCTCGGCTCGCTGCGCACCGAACCGGCGTCCACGCCCGTCACCTTCCTGGCCGTGGTGGTGCTGGCCGGGGCCGTCTCGCTGCTGGGCCCGCTGCTGGTCCGCGTCGCGTCCGCACTGCTCGCCGGACCGCTGGCGCTGACCGGCCCCGGCGGCCGCCTGGCCACCGCCAACCTGCGCGGCAACGCCACCCGCATGGCGTCCGCCGTCACCCCGCTCACCCTGCTGACCGCGATGACCTGCACCGTGCTCTTCATCACCCCCACCCTCGGCCACGCGGCCCGGACACAGGCCCGCGAGGGGGTGCGGGCCCCGTGGGTGCTCAGCGCGCAGGGACCGGGAGTCGGCCCGGAGGCGGTGGAACGGGTCCGCCGCACGCCCGGGGTCACGGCGGCGACCGAGATCGTGCGCACCTCCGTACGGGTCGGCCTGACGAAGTACGCGGCCCAGGGCGTGACCCCGGCCGGCCTGACCCGCACCTGGGACCCCGCGGTCACCGGTGGCAGCCTCGACGGCTTCGGCGAGGGCCGGGTGGCGGTCAGTGAACTCGCCGCCGGGCAGCTGGGCCTGAAACCGGGCAGCCCGCTGACGCTGACGCTGGGGGACGGGACCCCGGTGACGCTGACGGTGTCCGCCGTGTACGCGCGGGGGCTGGGCTTCGGTGACGTGACGCTGCCGCACGCGCTGGTGGCCGCGCACGTGGACAACCCGCTGGCGGGCAGCGTGCTGGTGGCGGCGGAGCCGGGGGTCGGCCGGGAACGGCTCGCGGCCGCCGCGGGCGTCCCGGTGCTGTCGGCGGCGCAGGCCGACGCGGCGCGGGAGCGGCGGGACGCGGCCGGGGCGGAGGTCAACCTGCTGGCGATGGGCCTGGTGCTGGCCTTCACCGCCATCGCGGTGGTCAACACCCTGGCCATGTCCACGGCCGAACGGTTCCGGGAGTTCGCGCTGCTGAGGCTGGCGGGGGCGCAGCGGCGGCAGGTGCTGCGGATGCTGCGGGCCGAGGCGGTGGGGGTCCTGCTGATGGGGGTGGTGCTGGGGGCGGGCATCGCGGCCGCGGTGCTGACGGCCTTCAGCCTCGGGATGACGGGGGTGGCTGCGCCGGTGGTCCTGCCGGTGGTGTGCGCGGGGGTCGTCGGAGGGGCGGCCCTCCTGGCCCTCCCGGCCGTCGCCGTCCCGGGCCGCCTGGCCCTCCGTCTCCGCCCGGTGGACGTGGCGACGTCGGCCTGACCGGGGCGGCCGGTGCCGCTGCGCGGAGCCGGTTCCCCTACCCGCCCTTCCTCCGTTCCCAGGGGCTCCGCCC
>NZ_JZWV01000654.1 GCF_000966975.1 Streptomyces katrae
CTCGAGGGGGAGATGGCGGGCCCGCGCCCCCAGTCGTTAGACAGGCGAAAGGTTTCCTTACATAATGCTTAGACATGGGAAAGACTTACGAACGCATCGATGGCCGGCTGCGCGAGTTCATAGAGCGGCAGCCGGTGTTCTTCACCGCGACCGCTCCGCTCAGCGGTGACGGCACCGTCAACCTCTCGCCCAAGGGGCTCTCCGGGTCCTTCGCGGTGCTCGACGAGCAGCGGATCGCGTACCTCGACTTCGCGGGCAGCACGGCCGAGACCATCGCGCACCTGAGGGAGAACGGCCGGATCACGGTGATGTGGTGCGCCTTCCAGGGGCCGCCCAACATCGTCCGGGTGCACGGCAGGGGTGAGCCCGTGTTCCGGGACGACCCGCGGTTCAAGGAGCTGCTCGCGCACTTCCCCGACATCGACCCGACGTTGCACGGACTGCGCGCGATCATCGTCGTGACGGCCGAACTCGTCCGGGACTCCTGCGGATACGGGGTGCCCTTCATGTCGTACGACGAGGACCGCGATCTGCACGGCAAGCGCTTCGCGCGCGAGGACGACGCCTCGCTGGGCGAGTACTTCGCCAAGAAGGAGCACATCGCGCAGAGCATCGACGGCCTGCCCGGGCTCCCCCTCCCCCTGCCGCCGTCCGACTTCTGACAGGGCGGCCCCCGGCCCCCTACCGCAGGGTGGTGTTCTTGTCCGTCCTGTACGTGGCCACCAGCGCGAGGCACATCGCGGCGATGGCGACGCGGCCCGAGGCCTGCAGGAGCGGGCCGCGCAGCAGGATGAACGAGTACCCCGCGACGAGCGGGACCACCACCGAGATCAGGCTGCCGGGCGGTGAGCGGCGGGTGGCGCGCTTGGCGTAGCGGCGGGCG
>NZ_JZWV01000655.1 GCF_000966975.1 Streptomyces katrae
TGGCGTAGCGGCGGTCGACGCGGGCGGCGGCGTACCCGATGGCCAGCAGGCCGGCGCCCATGCCGAGCGGGCCGAAGTCGAGCCAGAGCTCGGCCCAGATGGGGGAGGAGAGGTTGGTGTTGACCGTGCCCATCCACTGGCCGACCATCACGCCCGTGTCGCGCGGCTTGCCCGGCCATACCGAGCGGGGCACCGCGAAGAAGACGGAGCCGGCGAGCTGGCGGCCGTAGAAGTGGCCGGGGCCGGAGTCGGCGAAGGTGATGGTGTTGGCGAACATGCCGATCTGGTCGTAGTCCTTGAGCGCCATCGGCTCCAGGAACGAGGTCGTCTCGACGGGCTTGTAGTTCTTCTCGTCGTAGCGGAAGCGGTCCGCGAAGGGGAAGACGAGGAGGGCGACGACCACGGCCATGGACAGCGCGACGCGGTACATGGCGGCGCTGACCGGGAAGAGGGTGAACAGCATCGCGAACATCACGGTCAGGAACCAGTAACGGGGGTTCGAGATCGGGTTGTTGACGACGAGGTTGAGGGCGATGAGAGCCGCCCAGGTGACGATGACGGACACCTTGCGGCGGGCGTACGTCGAGGTGACCAGCCAGCGCGTGTACAGCAGCATGGCGAGCAGCGCGGGGACGGTGCCGAAGCCGCGCAGCAGGGCCTGGCCGGCCTGGCCGTCGCCGTTGGACACGCCCGCGTCCTGGATGCCGGCGATGATCTCCTGGCGGCTGGAGAAGAAGACGGCGGGGCCGCCCAGTTTGACGATGAACGCCGCGCTGCACACGAAGGCGATGGCCGTGAGGAGTTGGAGCCGCCGCCGGTGCGCCATGACGGGGCGGGGTTCCTTCTGCGATCCGCCCGCGCGGCCGGCCGGGCGGTGGCGGGCCAGCAGTACGCCGACGTCGAAGGCGGTGCAGCCGAGCAGGACGAGCCCGATGGCGAGGGTCAGGTCGGAGCGGGGTCCGACGACGGGCGTCGGGACGCGTCCGAGCACGGCCTGGGCGAGCGGGGCCACGCCCATGGCCATGTAGACGAACAGCCAGAACGAGCCCTGGAGCAGCTTGCGGCGGCTGGTCAGCACCATGGCGGAGAGGCGGGCGCCCGCGTACATGGTGAGCACCAACTGGAGCCAGAACGCGGCGTCCTCCTGCCCGTCGCCGGACTGGGCGGCGACGAACACCGGCAGGAAGACGGTGAATCCGAGCGCGAGCGGCACGGACAGGGCGCGGGAGAGGAGGGTGCGCGGGGTGGTGACCCGCCCCCACTGGGCCTCGTCCGCGGGTGTCGGGGGCGCCGGGGGCGCCGCTTTCACGCTGGGCGTGCGTATGTCCGTAGCCACCTTTGCCCCCACCCCATGTGCGTGATCCGCGCGCAGTCTAATCTGAGCGTTCCGCGCCAGGGGAGGCGCGTGGGACGACGGGGGCGACCGGTGCGCAATCTTCCTGCCTTCACGCTGGCCGGATACGACAAGGGGCGGGGGCTGCTGACGCAGGCCCTGTGGTTCGCGGTGATGAACACCCTGTTCATGTCGTGGTTCTGTCCGGCCCGGCTGCGCGTGGCGCTGCTGCGGGCGTTCGGGGCGCAGATCGGTGAGGGGGTGCTGATCCGGCACAGGGTGCGCGTGCTGTGGCCGTGGAAGCTCACGGTCGGCGACCACACGTGGATCGGTGAGGGCGTCTGGCTGCTCAACCTGGAGCCGGTGACGATCGGTTCGCACGTGTGCCTGTCGCAGGAGTCGATGCTGTGCACCGGTTCGCACGACCACCGGGCCGCCGACTTCCGCTACCGCAACGCCCCGATCACCGTCGAGGACGGCGCGTGGGTGGCCGTCCGGGCGACGGTGCTGGCGGGGGTGACGGTGGGCCGCTGCGCGGTGGCCGGAGCCGGTGCGGTGGTCCACAAGGACCTGCCCGCCCTGACCCTGCAGACCCAGGACGGCGGCCGCCGTCCGGTGGAGGAGCCCAAGTGAAGATCCTGCACGCCGTCACGCTGCACTCCCCCTCGCACGCCTTCGGCGGCCCGGTGCGGGTGGCGCTGAACCTGGCGAAGGGGCTGCGGGAGCGGGGCCACGAGGCCCGGCTGCTGGCCCTCGGGGAGGGCTTCGACCCCTGGCCGACCTCCGTGGAGGGCGTCCCGGCGAAGCTGTTCCCGGCCCGCAGGCTGCTGCCCCTCGGGTTCAGCGGGATGACCTCGCCGGCCCTGCTGGCCTCGGCGTCGCGGCTGGTCCGGGACGCGGACGTGGTCCACGTCCATCTGGCCCGCGACCTGGTCACCCTCCCGGTCGCGCTGGCGGCCCTTCGGGCGGGCAAGCCGCTGGTCCTCCAGACGCACGGCATGGTGGACCCGAGCGAGAAGCTGCTGGCGAAGGTCCTGGACGCGGTGGCCGTACGCCGCCTGCTGCGCGGCGCGGACGCCCTGCTGTACCTGACCCCGCACGAGCGGACGGGCCTGGACGCGGTGGTCGGCCCCCCGCCCCTCGCGCAGGCGGTCCGCCTGGTGAACGGCACCCCGGCCCAGGAGGAGCGCCCGCCCCTGAGCGGTCCGCCCCGCATCCTGTACTCGGCGCGCCTGCAGGCCCGCAAACGCCCGGTGGACTTCGTGGACGCGGCCCCGGCGGTGCTGGCCGCCCACCCGGACGCGGAGTTCGTGGTGGCGGGCCCGGACGAGGGCGAACTCGCGGCCGTCCGCGCCCGCGTCGCCGCCCTGGGCCTGACGGACCGCTTCACGGTCCCGGGCGCCCTGTCGACCCCGGAGGTCCTGACGGAACTCCGCCGCGCCCATGTCTACGTCCTCCCGTCGGTGGACGAGCCCTTCCCCATGTCGGTCCTGGAGGCCCTCTCGGTGGGCGTCCCGACGGTGGTCACCCACTCCAACGGCCTGGCCCGCGACATCGCGGCCTCGGGCGCGGGCCGGGCGGTCGACCCGGGCCCGCAGGGCGTGGCCGAGGCGGTCCTGGCCCTCCTGGACCCGGCCGAGAACGCCGCGGCGTCGAAGGCGGCCCGCGAACTGGCGGCGGGCTCCTTCTCGATGGACGCCGTACTGGACACCCTGCTCGGGGTGTACGAGGACGCCGCCCGGCGGAGCTGAGGACGCGCGGACGCCGCCGGCCCGGAGGGGGGTGCGGCGGCGTCCGGCGGGGGCGGGGCGGGTTAAGCCGGGAGCCAGGCGTAGCAGTTCGTCGAGGTGAAGGTGGCTGTTCCCGCGGGGATCGTGGCCGTGGTCCTTTCGCCGGGCTTGGGCGGGGTTTCCGGGCCCGAGGCGAGGACGGCGCCGTCCTGGGACTTGGCTTCCCAGGTGCAGGCGGTGGCCTGGGTGAGGGCGCGGTAGGTGCCGGGGGCCGGGTTGGTGCGGGGGCCGTCGGGGAAGCCCTTCTCCGCCGTGTCCAGGATCGGCTTCTGGGCGGGGCAGAGGTATGTGATCGCGTCCTTGGCGCCGGTCAGCTCGCCCGAGATGATCGACGCGGCCGCGGCGTCCTTGTCGTGCTTGGCGGTGCGTTCCACGCGCTGGCAGGTTTCCTGGCCCGTCTGGAGGACGGCCGCGGGGTCGGTCTTCTCCGGGACGCGGCCACTCAGGTACTGCTTCTCGTTCGCCTTGAAGCTGCCCGTCTTCGGGGTGAGCTGCGCGTCCGGGAGGACGGGCCCCTTCGGCTTGGCGCCCGGGTCCGGGGTTGCGGGTGGTGCGGTGGCGTCCACCGGGTCGGGGGCCGGTGAGGCGGCCGGCGGCTTCGGCTTGGCCGGGGCGGCGTCGGCCTTGGTGTCGCCGGAGGAGCTGCATCCGGTGAGGGTGAGGGCGGAGACCAGGAGGAGGGCGGCGGTCGCCGCCCCGGGGCGGAGGTGCATGGCGGGCTCCCGTGGAGGAGAGAAGACGTACGGGGCCCGGCAGGAAGCGCGCCGGGCCCCGTACGTCTCAGGTGGTTACTTCTGGCCGAAGGTGAGGATCAGCTGCGGAGCGGCGTCCGCGGCGGTCGACTCCGAGGACCAGAGCCACAGCGCGTCGCTGCCCGTGCTGGTCAGGCCGAGGCTGTAGCTGCTGCCCAGCACCGCGGAGACCGCGGCGGTGTCGAGCTCGACGTTCTGGATCGCCGAGCCGTCCGGCACGCCCGTGATGCTGCCGAGCGGGGTGGTGCCGAGGGTGGGCTTGGTGTTGAACGTGGTGTCGGCGCCGCTCCAGGTGCCGGTGACCGGGACCACGGAGACGGTGTCGGCGGTGCCGGCGCCGGTCTGCGTGGAGGTCTTGAACTGGAGGGAGGCGGCCTTCAGGACCTGCCCGGCCGGGGCGGCCGGGAGGGTGAAGCGCAGGTACGACTCGTACGCGGAGGTGCCGCGCACCGCGAGCTGCGTGGAGGTGCCGTAGGCCGTGGCCGGGGCGCCCTGGTTGATGTAGGTGTCCTCGGCCGCGGGGACCTTGGAGACCGTGTCGGTCGGGGCCTTGGCCAGGTCGTAGTGGGACTTGACCTGGGCCTGGGTGAGGGCCGTCGGGTAGACGGCGGTCTCGTCGATCTGGCCGGCGAAGAAGTTGCTCGTCGGGCGGTTCGGCCAGCTGTTGAGGTTGTCGCCGCCCACGTGCCAGTAGCCGGCGTACGGGGTGGAGGTGGTGGCGCTGTTGGTGCCCTTGTTCTGGCCGTCCACGTAGAGCGTCATGCCGCCGGGGCCCTGGGTGCCGACGACGTGGTGCCACTTGTTGTCGTTGTACGTCTCGAACAGGCCCGTGGTGATGGTGCGGGCCGAGCCGTTGTAGACGCCGAAGGCGAGGCGGCCGGTGTTGGTCATGTACAGCTGCTTGTCGTACGAGCCGCTGTTGTTGACCGTGTTGTTGCCGAAGCCGATCAGCTTACCGCCGCGCGTGGTGTTCGTCTTGAACCAGGTCTCGACGGTGAAGGCGGCGCCCACGAACTGGCGGTGGTCGCTGTAGACCTGCTGGCTGGTGCCGTTGAAGCCCATGGCCGTGCTGGTGCCGCCGACCGCGCCGGGGCTCTGGTTCAGTGCCGGGGCGTTGACCTGGATGCCGCTGGTGTTGCCGCCGTTCGAGGAGTCGGCCACGTACGGGCTGACGGTGTCGTCGTAGCGCCAGTAGAGGTTGGCGCCGTCGGTGCGGACCTTGTCCGGGTAGGCCGCGGCGGTGGTCGGGACGGTCACGGAGGCGGTCGCGGACAGGGCGCTGGTGTTGCCGGCGCCGTCGGTGGCGGTGACCCGGTAGGTGTAGGACTGGCCGGCCTTGACGGTGGTGTCGGTCCAGGAGGCCTGGGGCCGCTCGAACTCCAGGGAGTCGGCGGTCATGGTCTGGATCGGGGTGGCCGAGCCGTTGCGGTAGATCCGGTAGGTCAGCTTGCTGTCGTCCTGGTCGTAGCTGGTGCGCCAGCGGACCTGGACCTCGCCGGGCTTGATGCTCGCGGCGCTGGCGACCGGGGTGGTGGGCGCGCCGACGTCGCCGGTGTTGGCGAAGCGGGTCAGGCCCGCCTGGGGCTTGCCGTTGATCTGGGTGAACTCGCCGCCGACCCAGAGGTACTTGACGTCCGCCTTGGTGGCGACGGCCATGACGCGCGGGCCGATGCCCTCGCCGATGCCGTCGTTGGCGGTGGGGTGCCAGCCGAGCTTGCGGGGGCCGCGCACGAAGCCGTCCACGGGGGCGGGGGGCGTGCCGGTGTGGTCGGTGGACTGCGCCATCAGGAAGTTGCGCTTGCCGTCGGGGAACTCCAGCTCGGTGGAGCAGTCGTGGCCGTGCGAGGCGCTGTAGAGGACGCCGTCGTACGGGAGCACGAACTGGGTCGCGCCGAGGCAGCGGTCGCGCCACTTCTCGTTGAAGTCGGTGTTCAGGCCGATGCGGCCGTCGAAGACGCCGCCGCCGGAGCCCTCGTTGGCGGTGTAGTAGCCCGTGGCGTCGGCGGCGATGTCCTTGACGACCGAGTTCGACGGGATGTTGGAGTACGTCTTGGTGACGGCGCCGGTGCCGGCGTTGACGACGGCCAGGGCGTGCGAGTTGGCACCGTTGACGGTGAAGAAGTCGCCGCCGAGCAGGACGTTCTTGCCGTCGTTGCTGACCTTGACGGCCCGGCCGGGCTCGTCGGCGTTGGCGGTGAAGGGCTTGAGGGCGCCGGAGGCGGCGTCGACCGCGGCGAACCGCTCGCGGGTCTGGCCCTCGACCGTGCCGAAGTCGCCGCCGACGTAGAGGGTGTCGTCGGTGACGTCGAGCGCGCGCACGGTGGCGGGGACGCCGGGGTGGAAGGAGGCCTTGGGGGTGCAGGTCTCGATGTCGATGGCCGCGAGGCTGGAGACCGGGGTGCCGTTGACGGCGCCGAAGTAGCCGCCGGCGTAGAGGGTCTTGCCGTCCTTGGAGACGGTCAGCGCCCGGACGGTGGCGGTGCCGTCGCCGACGGTGAAGGCCAGCTTGCAGGAGGTGGGGTTGCCGGTGGCGGCGTCGAGCGCCACGAAGTTCACGGCGTCCTGCTCGGCGCCGCCGACGGCGTCGGGCGGGCGGACGGCCGAGAAGGTGCCGCCGGCGAAGACGGTGCCGTTCGCCTCGGCCATGGCGAAGACGACGCCGTTGGGCTGCCAGGTGGGCAGTTCGTCGGCGGTGAACGCCACCGGCGGCGTCAGGGCCGACGCCGAGGGCATCAGCACCACCCCCAGGCCGGTGCCGGCACCGGCCAGTGACAGGACGAGGGCAGCAGTCAGCCCTCTGGATCTACGCATGAGCCCCCCAGGGCAATCGCCCGGTCTGATGGCTGGAACTGTACGAACAGCCGTGTGTATCCGACGCAGACTAGGGCTCGGTCAAGTCCCGGTCACCTCACTTGACCCACTGCATACCAACTTGGGATCAACCGGGGTCGGTTCGGGGGTCCACACCACGGACCCCCGGACACACGGCAGGTTTGTCCCGGTCAGCGCCACGGGATACCGCGGGCCTGACCGGGACATGCAAAACGTAGGCGAATCGTAGGCGAAATATACGGCGTCAGCGGTCGATGCGGACGGTGGCGCCCGCCAGTTGGTCCTCGACCTGCCGCACGTCCGCGTCGACCATGATGCGGGCCAGTTCGGGCACGAGTACCGTCGGCTTCCAGCCGAGGATCTCCTGAGCCTTGGAGGCGTCGCCGATGAGGGCGTCGACCTCGCTGGGGCGCTCGTACTTGGGGTCGTAGCGGACGTGCTCGTTCCAGTCCAGGCCGGCGTGGGCGAAGGAGGACTCGACGAACTCCCGCACGGTGGCGGCGACTCCGGTGGCGACGACGTAGTCGGTCGGCTCGTCCTGCTGGAGCATGCGCCACATCGCCTCGACGTACTCGGGCGCGTAGCCCCAGTCGCGGACGGCGTCGAGGTTGCCGAGGTAGAGGTGGTCCTGGAGGCCGGCCTTGATCCGGGCGACCGCGCGGGTGATCTTGCGGGTCACGAAGGTCTCGCCGCGGCGCGGGGACTCGTGGTTGAAGAGGATCCCGTTGACGGCGAACATGTCGTACGCCTCGCGGTAGTTGACGGTGGTCCAGTAGGCGAAGACCTTGGCCGCGCCGTACGGGCTGCGCGGGTGGAAGGGGGTGTCCTCGTTCTGCGGGGGCGGGGTGGAGCCGTACATCTCCGAGGACGAGGCCTGGTAGATCCGGGTGTCCACGCCGCTGGCCCGGATGGCCTCCAGCAGCCGCAGCGCGCCGAGGCCGGTGACGTCCCCGGTGTAGAGGGGGGCGTCGAAGGAGACCCGGACGTGGGACTGGGCGCCGAGGTTGTAGACCTCGTCGGGGCGGATGTCGCGCAGCAGGTTCACCAGGGCCACGCCGTCGGAGAGGTCGGCGTGGTGCAGGACGAAGGAACGGTTCGCCGTCTGCGGGTCCTGGTAGATGTGGTCGATCCGCTCCGTGTTGAAGCTCGAGGAGCGCCGCACGAGCCCGTGCACCGTGTAGCCCTTCGAGAGCAGGAGCTCGGAGAGGTACGAGCCGTCCTGTCCGGTGACGCCGGTGATCAGTGCGGTCTTGCCCATGGGTCCCCCTGGGGTCCGTTGTCGCTGTTCCGTTCGAGGCTTGGCCTCGGGGTGTGGTCTGTGTGGCGGGCGGGACGGCGTAAGCCCGGCCCGGGGCAGGGCGGCGGACTGGCATCATCGGCGGTATGACTAATCCGCAGCCGCTTCTGCCCCCGCACGCCCGTGTCTTCGTCGCCGGACACCGCGGCCTGGTGGGCTCCGCGGTCGTCCGCCGCCTCACCGCCGACGGCCATGAGGTGCTCACCCGCGGCCGCGCCGACCTCGACCTGCGCGACGCCGCCGCGACGGAGGCGTACCTGAGGGACGTCCGCCCCGACGCCGTGGTGCTGGCCGCCGCCAAGGTCGGCGGGATCATGGCCAACAGCACCTACCCGGTGCAGTTCCTGGAGGACAACCTCAGGATCCAGCTCAGCGTGATCGGCGGGTCGCACGCCGCCGGTGTGGGCCGGCTGCTGTTCCTGGGCTCCTCCTGCATCTACCCCAAGCTCGCCCCGCAGCCCATCACGGAGGACGCCCTCCTGACCGGGCCGCTGGAGCCGACCAACGAGGCGTACGCCCTGGCGAAGATCGCGGGCATCGTGCAGGTCCAGTCGTACCGCAAGCAGTACGGGGCCTCGTACATCTCCGCGATGCCCACCAACCTCTACGGGCCCGGGGACAACTTCGACCTCGAGTCCTCGCACGTGCTGCCCGCGCTGATCCGGCGCTTCCACGAGGCCGCCGCCGAGGGGCGCGAGGAGGTCACCCTGTGGGGCAGCGGCACCCCGCGCCGGGAGTTCCTGCACGTGGACGACCTGGCGGCCGCCTGCGCGGTGCTGCTGGAGCGCTACGACGGGGACGAGCCCGTCAACATCGGCTGCGGCGAGGACCTGACCATCCGGGAGCTGGCCGAGACGGTCGCCGAGGTGACCGGCTTCGCGGGCCGGCTCGACTGGGACACGTCCAAGCCGGACGGGACCCCGCGCAAGCTGCTCGACGTGTCCCGCCTGACGGCGCTGGGCTGGAAGCCCGGCATCGGGCTGCGCGAGGGCATCGCCTCCACCTACCGCTGGTGGCTGGACCAGAACTGACGACAACGGTGGCCCCTCAGTACGCTCCGCGACCGTCGACGACGGCGCGGAGGGTACGGCCCATGACGTCGACATCGCTGGTGAAGGACCAGTTGTCCACGTACTGGAGGTCGAGCTGAATCGTTTCGTCCCAGGAGAGGTCGGAGCGTCCGCTGATCTGCCACAGCCCCGTCATCCCGGGCCGTACGGTGAGCCGGCGCAGCTCGACCTCGTCGTACTCCGCCACCTCCTCCGGCAGCGGCGGGCGCGGGCCGACCAGGGACATGCTGCCCGTCAGGACGTTGTACAGCTGGGGGAGTTCATCCAGCGAGGTGCGGCGCAGCAGCCGGCCCACCCGGGTCACCCGGGGGTCGCGGCGCATCTTGAACATCAGCCCGTCGTTCTCGTTCGACCCCGACAGCTCGGCCTTCAGCAGGTCGGCGTCCTCCACCATCGTGCGGAACTTCCACATGACGAACGGGACCCCGTCGCGGCCGATCCGGCGCTGGCTGTAGAAGGCCGGGCCGCGCGAGCCGAGGCGGATGGCGAGCACCAGCCCGAGGAACAGCGGTGAGAGCAGGAGCAGTCCGGCCGCGGCGGCGACCCGGTCGAGCACCGACTTCAGCAGGGGCTGCGCCCCCCGGCGCACGGGCGGGGCGACCCGCAGCACGGCGAGCCCGCCCGCGGACAGGGTCTCCAGCCGCTTGACGGAGACCTCCACCAGCCCGGGGAAGACCGCCATCTCCAGCCCCTCGTCGTGCAGCGCCCACGCCACCCGGCGCAGCCGCTCCCCCGCGATCCGCGCCCCGGGCACCACCAGCACCAGATCGGCGTGGTGGCTGCGGACGGCGCCCAGTACGGCGGCGGAGTCCTCGGTCAGGGCCTCGGGCATCCGGGCGCCGAGCCGGGCCGCGACGGGCACTCCGGCGTCGAGGGAGCCCTCGCCGACCGGGAGCACGCCGACGACCACGTACGGGTGGTCGGTGCGGGCGGCGAGGTGGGCGATGACGTGTTCGGCGGCGGCGGGTTCGCCGAGCACCAGGACCCGGCTGACGGCCTGGGCCTCGCGGCGGGCGGCGGAGAGGTGACGGTAGGTCAGTTTGCGGCAGGCGACGGTGACGAGGAGGGCGGGGAGCAGGGCCCCGAGGGCGGCCAGTCGGGGGGTGCTCTCCCCGGTGAGCACGCGGGCGACGGCCAGGACACCGATGAGAATCAGCCAGTCGTGTACGACGGGCAGCACTCCGCGGGATTCTCCGAGGGCGCGGGTGGCGTAACGTCGGCGCAGGGCCTGTACGCCGACCCAGGCGAGGGCCGCGCCCAGGGCGCAGTACCCGGGTCTGGCCTGCTGCGCGGCGTCGAAGACCAGGCCGACGGGCACGGCGGCGCCGGCGAAGTCGGCGCCCATGGCGGCGGGCAGGTACCAGCGGGCCTTGTCACCGATGCGCCGCGCGGGGGCGTCCAGGGTCCCGTCCGGAGCACCGGCCGCCGCGGCCACTCTTTGCGCAGGAAAATGGACATGCCTCATGGGCCCCCCTGGCACGTGGTCTATGTCGGTGGTGCTTGCCCGCCGCTTCCCCAAGCAACGAACATCTGTCGCACCGGGAAACAGTACGACAAACACCCGTACGGTAAATGCCGTTCGGGTGAACGGGACCTCTTGTTACCCAAGGGTTAGCAACCGGTACCAACCGTTCCAGCGGTTTCGAAGGCCCCTTGCACACGAAGGTGAATGGTTCGGATACCGGATACGTATCTTCGGACAACGAACCGTTTCCAGCCAACCTTTTGATGTGGCCCTGACATCGGACACTCCAACTGGCACTCTCTGACCGTTCATCGCACAGCCCTGATCTGCCCGGTGGCCCACCCAGCCATCCGGAACCCCCCCTTGCAGAAGGAGTCTGCGTTGAGTCCCACCCCCCAGCGGCGTGCCACCGCGGCCGGCGCACTCGTGGCCGCGGCGGCCCTGGTCGCCGTAGGTATGCAGGCCGGTACCGCCACCGCCGCCGCCGACGCCACCGCGTCGCAGGCCCGCACGGCCGCGCAGCCCAACCCGGGCGCGGCCAACCTCGTACTCAGCGCTTCGGAGCGTGCGACGCTCATCAGCGAGGCCAACTCGACCACCGCGCAGGCCGCCAAGGCCCTCGGTCTCGGAAGCGGCGAGAAGCTCGTCGTCCGCGACGTGGCCAAGGACGCCGACGGCACCACGCACACCACCTACGAGCGGACCTACGACGGTCTCCCCGTGCTCGGCGGCGACCTGACCGTGCACGCCAAGGGCGGCGTCACCAAGAGCGTGACCAAGGCGACCCAGCACGAGATCAAGGTCGCGGACACCAACGCCACGGTCAGCACGGCCGCCGCGGAGGGCCAGGCCGTCTCCGCGGCCAACTCCGCGGGCTCCAAGCAGTCCAAGGCGGACAAGGGCGCCCGCAAGGTGATCTGGGCCGGCTCCGGCGTCCCGGTCCTCGCCTTCGAGACGGTCGTCGGCGGCCTCCAGGACGACGGCACCCCGAGCCGCCTGCACGTGATCACCGACGCCAAGACCGGCGCGAAGATCACCCAGTGGCAGGCCGTCGAGACCGGCACCGGCAACACGCAGTACAGCGGCCAGGTGACCCTCGGCACCACCCAGTCGGGCAGCTCCTACACCCTGACCGACGGCGGCCGCGGCGGCCACAAGACGTACAACCTCAACGGCGGTTCGTCCGGCACCGGCACGCTCTTCAGCAACTCCACCGACACCTGGGGCAACGGCCTGCCCTCCAACAAGGAGACGGCCGGCGCGGACGCCGCGTACGGCGCCCAGCTGACCTGGGACTACTACAAGACCGTCCACGGCCGCAACGGCCTGCGCAACGACGGCGTGGCCCCCTACAGCCGGGTCCACTACGGCAACGCGTACGTGAACGCGTTCTGGGACGACTCCTGCTTCTGCATGACCTACGGTGACGGCACGGCCAACAACAAGCCCCTCACCTCCATCGACGTCGCCGCGCACGAGATGACCCACGGTCTGACCTCGGTCACCGGCAACATGACCTACAGCGGTGAGTCCGGCGGCCTGAACGAGGCCACCTCCGACATCATGGCGGCGGCCGTCGAGTTCTGGGCCAACAACCCGAGCGACGTGGGCGACTACCTGG
>NZ_JZWV01000656.1 GCF_000966975.1 Streptomyces katrae
TCGGCGAGAAGATCGACATCAACGGCGACGGCACCCCGCTGCGCTACATGGACAAGCCGAGCAAGGACGGCGCGTCCAAGGACGCGTGGTACTCGGGCATCAGCTCGATCGACGTCCACTACTCCTCGGGCCCGGCGAACCACTGGTTCTACCTGGCCTCCGAGGGCTCCGGCGCCAAGGTCATCAACGGCGTGAGCTACAACTCGCCGACCTCCGACGGCCTCCCGGTCACCGCGATCGGCCGTGACGCCGCCGCGAAGATCTGGTTCCGCGCGCTGACGGTGGGCTACTTCAAGTCGACCACCAACTACGCCGACGCCCGCGTCCAGACCCTGAAGGCCGCCGCCGACCTGTACGGCGCCGGCTCGACCACGTACAACAACGTGGCCAACGCCTGGGCCGCCATCAACGTCGGCCCGCGCATCAACGACGGGGTCACCGTCACCGCGATCGGGAACCAGACCACCCAGATCAACACCGCGGTGAGCCTCCAGGTCCAGGCGACCAGCACCAACCCGGGCGCCCTGACCTACTCGGCGACCGGCCTGCCGGCCGGCCTGTCGATCAACTCCTCCACCGGTCTGATCTCCGGTACGGCGACCACCGCGGGCACGTCCAACGTGACCGTCACCGTCACCGACTCGGCGGGCAAGACGGGCACCGCGTCCTTCACCTGGACCGTCGGCACCTCGCTGCCGAGCGTCTTCGAGAACACGACCGACTACGCGATCAACGACAACGCGACGGTCGAGTCCCCGATCACGGTGAGCGGCCGCCCGGGCAACGCGCCGGCCACCCTCAAGGTGGACGTCAACATCCTGCACACCTACATCGGCGACCTGAAGGTCGACCTGGTGGCGCCCGACGGCAGCGTCTACAACCTGCACAACCGCTCGGGCGGCAGCGCCGACAACATCATCAAGAGCTACACCGTCGACGCCTCGTCCGAGGTCGCGAACGGCGTCTGGAAGCTGCGCGTCAACGACAACGCCAGCCTGGACACCGGCAAGATCGACAGCTGGAAGCTCACCTTCTGAGCTGAGCCACGGCTGAACCGCTGAAACCACGGGGCCGCCCGGGAGGAATCCTCCCCGGGCGGCCCTGTCCCATGTGCCGTGGCAGGCGCGGCCGGATCAGCCGAGCGAGCGGCGGGCCGCGTCGAGGAAGGCCTTGTCGAAGACGACGCGGTCCTTGCCGCGTTCCTGGCGGGGGCGGGCGCGGTCCTCGTCGCCCCAGTCGTCGTCGCGGTCGTGACGGCCGTGGTGGTGGTCGTCCTCCGGCTTGAGGAAGACGGAACGGGCGTTGAGGTCGTGCGCCCGCTCACCCGGCCGCAGGACCTCCTGGGCCTCGCCGCCGCAGCTGTTGTCGCGGAAGACGAGGACCAGCGAGTCGGTGTCGTTCTGCACCGTGAAGGCCGCCCGGTTGCGGGAGGTTCCGGTCAGCCGGTAGCAGGTGTCGTTGTCGGCCGGCTCGATCGTGCCGTGGCGCACGTCGCCGTCGTCGTCCGTGAACCGGTAGTGGATCTCGCCGAGGGTGCCGTGGTCGTGGTCGGGGTCGGAAGCGGCGGCCAGGGCCTGGCCGGCGGTGGGGAGGAGCAGGGCGGTGGCGGCGAGGAGCGTGGCGGTGGCGGCTGCTGTGGGGCGTAGGCGCATGGGGTCGGTCCGTTTCTCGCGGGGGCGGCGGGTCCGCGGGGCAGCCTAGGAGGGGGCGGGGGTGCCGAAGGGGCGCCATGCGCCAGGTGTTCGGAGGTTCACCCTCCTGGAGCGCCGCACCCGTAACTCCGTTCGGGACCGGGCCCCGCTGCGCGGAGCCACCTCCTGGGGGCTCCGCCCCCAGA
>NZ_JZWV01000657.1 GCF_000966975.1 Streptomyces katrae
ATACGGAGACGACGGCTCCGCCCGGGTCGACGCCGACGCGGGCGGTCCAGGCTCCGACGGGCTGGGCCTCGGTGTCGACGGTGATCCGCAGAGTGACCGATTCTCCGGGGGCGAGGGTTCCCGCGGTCTGGCTCGCGCGCAGCCAGGGCGCGTCGGACCAGGGCCGCCAGGCGACGGGGCTGCCGCCGGAGGCGCTGAGGGTGAGCAGGGTGGTGCCGCCGCGGGTGGCGGCGGCGACGGTGAGCCGGCCGGGCGCGCCGGGGCCGGCGGGGTCGGGGGTGGCGGGGGCGCCGCTGCTGATGACCTCGACGGAGACGTCGGGGGCGGCGCTGCCGGAGGCGAAGCCGGGCTCGCCCGTGGTGCGGGCGGTGTTGCCGGTGTTCTCGTACGCGGTGAGCGGGCGGCCCTCGGTGAACGGGGGCGGGATCTTCGACTCGGTGGCGGAGATCCGGGTGCCGTCGCCGACGGGTTCGCCGGTGGTGGGAGCGCCCCGGTAGGCGGCCCACAGGGCGATGACGGGGGCGGCGACGACGGTGGCGACCACGGTGGTGGTCACGGCACGGGCCCGGAAGCGGTCGCGGCGGGCGGCGCGGTCCTTGGGGTC
>NZ_JZWV01000658.1 GCF_000966975.1 Streptomyces katrae
CCATGGGGAAGCCGGTGCGGTCGAAGCGGGGGCCGGGGCGGCCGCCGCGGCGCCGGCCGGAGCGCAGCATGGCCGCGCGGACGGCGCCCCGGGGGGCGGCGACGAGCGGGAGCGCGGCGTGCAGGCCGCCGGAGCCGGGCCAGGGTGCGGTGGCGCCGACGCGTTCGGCGACGCGGCGGCAGCGCGGGCAGTCGTCGACGTGGCGGACGAGCTCGGCGCGCAGGCTGCTGGACAGCAGCACGTCACGGTCGCCGTCCTCGCCGGTGAGGCGGGAGACGGCGGGGCAGTTGCCGGTCTCGACGACGGCGAGGGCGGCGCGGGTGCGTTCGACCTCGCAGGCGGCGGCGGACAGCAGCTCGCGGGCGGTGGCGGGGGCGGTGCCGAGGACGGCGGCGAGTTCGGTGACGCCGAGGCGGTGGCGGACGGCGAGTTCGAGGGCCTCGCGCTGCTCGGGGGTGGTGCCGGCGGCCTCGGGCCAGGCGAGGCGGGCGAGCTCGGTGCGGCGGTAGGCGTCCACGTCGAGGACGTCACGGGAGCGGTATGGGAGGTGCGCCTGGGGCGCATGCCCCGCCTCCGCGTGCTCCGGCGTGCGCCGGGTGGAATGCGCCCCCTGGCGGGCGCGCCGCTGCTCGGCCAGCCGGCGCAGGCAGGCCCAGCGGGCGAGGGCGTACAGCCAGGCGCGCCGGTCGCCCTCGTCGGGACATCGGCCCGGGTGGCGGTCGGCGACGGCGAGGACGTCGCCGAGGACGTCGGTGGCGGCGTCGTGGTCGCACAGGACGGAGAGGCAGTAGGTGAACAGGCCGTCGAGGTAGGGCTCGTACGGGGAGGGCGGCGTTTCGGGGTCCCCGCTCCTGACGGCCGCCGCCGCATCCGCGGGGGCGGGCGGGGGCGCGAGGGCCGCCGGGTCCGCGGAGGCGGCCTGGTCCGTCGTTCCGGCCGGGCGGGGGAACGCGGACGTCGTCACCGCAGGCGTCTCCTCCGGCTCCGGCGCCCCTGCTCGGGGCGTGCGCCTGTGCGCCCGGTGTGCGCCGGTGCGTGATGCGGGGTCTCCCTGGTCGCTGCTGTCCACCTGGCGAAGGTAGGCGGCAGGCCCGTGGCCCTCCGGAAGCCTTCCCCGGTTTTAGCCCTTACGGGTGAACAGATCGCCATCGCGCTGACCGCGGCCCTGACGCCTGGGAGGGCCCCCGGGCGACCGGCCCGCACCGCGTTGTCGGTGGCGCCGGATACCGTGGGCGGCATGGCTGCCCGTACCTCTCGCTCATCCGCCAAGGACCGCCCGTCCTTCCGCTGCTCCGAGTGCGGATGGACGACCGTGAAGTGGCTCGGCCGCTGCCCGGAGTGCCAGGCGTGGGGCACCGTCGAGGAGATGGGCGCGCCCGCCGTGCGCACCACCGCGGCCGGCCGGGTCACCACCGCCGCGCTGCCGATCGCGCAGGTCGACGGCAGGACGGCGACCGCCCGCAGTACCGGCGTCGACGAGCTGGACCGCGTCCTGGGCGGCGGCCTCGTCCCCGGCGCGGTGGTGCTCCTCGCGGGCGAGCCGGGCGTCGGCAAGTCGACGCTGCTGCTCGACGTCGCGGCGAAGGCGGCCACCGGCGACCACCGCACCCTGTACGTCACCGGTGAGGAGTCGGCGAGCCAGGTGCGGCTGCGGGCCGACCGGATCAACGCCCTGAACGACCACCTCTACCTCGCCGCCGAGACCGACCTGTCCGCCGTCCTCGGCCACCTCGACGCCGTACAGCCGTCGCTGCTGGTGCTGGACTCCGTGCAGACCATCGCCTCCCCCGAGATCGACGGCGCCCCCGGCGGCATGGCCCAGGTCCGGGAGGTGGCGGGGGCGCTGATCCGCGCCTCGAAGGAGCGGGGCATGGCCACCCTCCTCGTCGGCCACGTCACCAAGGACGGCGCCATCGCCGGCCCCCGCCTGCTGGAGCACCTGGTGGACGTGGTGCTCAGCTTCGAGGGCGACCGGCACGCCCGGCTGCGCCTGGTGCGCGGCGTGAAGAACCGGTACGGGGCGACGGACGAGGTCGGCTGCTTCGAGCTGCACGACGAGGGCATCACGGGGCTCGCCGACCCCAGTGGGCTGTTCCTGACCCGGCGCGCCGAGGCGGTGCCCGGGACCTGCCTGACCGTGACGCTGGAGGGCAAGCGCCCGCTGGTGGCGGAGGTGCAGGCGCTGACCGTGGACTCCCAGATCCCCTCCCCGCGCCGCACCACCTCCGGCCTGGAGACCTCCCGGGTCTCGATGATGCTGGCGGTGCTGGAGCAGCGTGGCCGGATCACGGCGCTGGGCAAGCGGGACATCTACAGCGCGACCGTGGGCGGCGTGAAGCTGACGGAGCCGGCCGCCGACCTGGCGATCGCGCTGGCCCTGGCGTCGGCCGCGAGTGACGTGCCGCTCCCGAAGAACCTGGTGGCCATCGGGGAGGTCGGGCTGGCCGGCGAGGTGCGGCGGGTGACGGGGGTGCAGCGGCGCCTCGCGGAGGCGCACCGGCTCGGGTTCACGCACGCGCTGGTCCCGGTGGATCCGGGGAAGGTCCCGCCGGGGATGAAGGTGACCGAGGTCGCGGACGTGGGGGACGCGCTACGGGTCCTGCCGCGCGGGCGGTCCCGTACGCCGGCCAGGGAGCGGACTGGGGCCGCCTCGGCGGAATGAGAGGCTCCGGCGAGCGGGCGGGGTAGCAGGTCAGCGGGGCCGTACGGGCTGCCGCCGCGGCGCTGCGGGTCAACGCCCGGCGGGCGCGCAGGCGGCGCCGGTAGACTTTGTGCTGGTCCGCCCGGCCCTACGCAGGCGGCGCAACCCGCGACCGGAGGAGTGCAGTGGCAGCCAAGGACGGGGCAGCAGCATCCGGCAAGTCGGGCGCGAGCTCCAAGCACGAGGCGTTGATGCGCGCCTCCCTCACCGCGGTCGCACCTGGTCAGCCGCTGCGTGACGGACTGGAACGGATCGTCCGCGGCAACACGGGCGGGCTCATCGTCCTCGGCATGGACAAGACCGTCGAGGCCATGTGTACCGGCGGCTTCGTCCTGGACGTGGAGTTCACCGCGACCCGGCTGCGGGAGCTGTGCAAGCTCGACGGCGCGCTGATCCTGGACAAGGACCTGACGAAGATCCTGCGGGCCGGTGTGCAGCTGGTGCCGGACGCGTCGATCCCGACCGAGGAGACCGGCACCCGGCACCGCACGGCGGACCGGGTGTCGAAGCAGTGCGGGTTCCCCGTGGTGTCGGTGTCGCAGTCGATGCGGCTGATCGCGCTGTACGTGGACGGGGAGCGGCGCGTCCTGGAGGAGTCCGGGGCGATCCTCTCCCGGGCGAACCAGGCGCTCGCGACGCTGGAGCGGTACAAGCTGCGGCTGGACGAGGTCGCGGGCACGCTGTCGGCGCTGGAGATCGAGGACCTGGTCACGGTGCGCGACGTGACGGCGGTCGCGCAGCGGCTGGAAATGGTCCGCCGGATCGCGACCGAGATCGCCGAGTACGTGGTCGAACTGGGCACGGACGGGCGACTGCTGTCGCTCCAGCTGGACGAGCTGACGGTGGGCATCGAGCAGGAGCGGGAGCTGGTGATCCGGGACTACGTTCCGGAACCGACGGCGAAGCGTTCCCGCACGGTGGAGGAGGCGCTGCCGGCGCTGGACGCGCTGACGCATCCGGAACTGCTGGAGCTGGCGATCGTGGCGAAGGCGCTGGGGTACACGGGGTCGCCGGAGACCCTGGACTCGGCGGTGTCGCCCCGCGGGTACCGGCTGCTGGCGAAGGTTCCGCGGCTGCCGGGGGCCATCATCGAGCGGCTGGTGGAGCACTTCGGGGGGCTGCAGAAGCTGTTGGCCGCCAGTGTGGACGACCTGCAGACCGTTGACGGGGTGGGCGAGGCGCGGGCGCGGAGCGTGCGCGAGGGGCTCTCGCGGCTGGCGGAGTCGTCCATCCTGGAGCGGTACGTCTAGGCCGGGGTTTCGGGAGCCCCTAGTCCTGCTTCAGGACGAAGGACGTGCGGGCCACGGGGAGGCCCGGGGTGCGGGCTTCCACCACGTAGGTGTCGGGGGCCGGGGTGCCCGCCGGAGGCGACTGGCACTGGTCGGCCGCGCTCAGCTTGCGGTCCCACTCCAGGGACTGCTTCGCCTCGCCCTGCGCCGGCAGGCGGAAGTAGGCATTGGCCGGGCCCGTCGGGCAGTCGGCGGAGGACCAGACCTGCTTGGCTCCGGTCGTCTGAAAGATCGTCACGACCGCCTGCTTCGGGCCCAGTCCGAACTTGCAGGTGCTGCCGGAGACGTTGCGGACGATCAGTTCGAGACGCGGCTTCTCGTTCGTCTCGTACTCGTTCTTCACGCTCTTGACCTCCCACTGCACCGCGCTCGCCGCGCAGGTGGGCAGGGGGGAGTCCACCGGGAGGGCCGCCGAGGCGCCCGTGCCGCCGCCGGAGGAGGAGCCGGAGCCCGTGCCGCCGCCCTGGTCGGGGTTCTTCGACGTGCCGCCGTCCGAGCCGGAGGCGGAGCCCGCGCCGGTGCCCGACTCCGCGCGTCCGCCCGGGGCCTGACTGATCGCCGGGCCCGTGCCGGAGGGGCCGGGGGTGATCGTGCGGACCGGGCCGGAGCCGCTGCCGCCGCCCTTGCCGTTCGTACTCGTGCCGCCCCCACCGGAACTGACGAACCATACGGCGAGCAGCGCGACGAGCGCGGCGACGGACGCCAGAACAGCCCTCCGCCGCCAGTAAATGGAGGAGGGAAGCGGCCCGACCGGATTGCGCAGAGATCCCACGTACCGAACCTTACGAGAACTCGCGCCGCGATCAGTGCCCCACATGCCGTGCATACGGCGGGTTTTGCCGATGATCATCTTGCGGTATGACGACGGAGCGACGAGTTCAGGCCAGGGTCCGATGCGGCCCCGACCAGGGGTTGAGTACGGTCTGTCACCATGGACACCTCCGGCCTCTACCGCGACATCACCGACTTCGCCCACGCCACGCCCCACTGGGTGCAGTCGGCCTTCGAGGTCTGGACCGAATACGGGCTCCTCATATTCGGGCTGCTCTACATAGCCGTCTGGTGGCGTGCGCGCGGCCGGCGCGATCCGCGGGCCGTGGCACGCGCCGTGCTCGCCCCGCTGGTCACCGCGCTGGTGTACGTCGCCTCCGAGTTGGTGAAGTCGACCATCGACGAGGAGCGGCCCTGCCGGGCGGTGGCGGGGGCGGCAGCGGCCCTGCCGGGCGGTGGCGGGGGGGGCCGCCTCACTGGTCCCGTGCCCGCCGTACGGGGACTGGTCCTTCCCCAGCAACCACTCCGCCATCGCGGGCGCCGCCGCCGTGGCCCTGGCGCTGGCCGTGCCGCGGCTGGCGGTGCTGACCCTGCCGATGGCCGTGCTCATGGCCTTCTCCCGGGTGTTCGTGGGCGTGCACTACCCGCACGACGTGGGGATGGGCCTGCTGCTCGGCGCCTCGCTGGGCGCGCTGGCCGTGGCCCTGCTGACCGGGCCGATGACCCGGGTGATCGCCGCCGTACAGGGGAGCGGGATCCGAGCGGCCGTCTGGTTCACCGGTCCGGGCCCGGCGCGCCACCCGTAGAACGTGCCAGGATGCCCCTGACATGACTGCATCCGCCGAATCCGCCGAATCCCCCGCACGCTCCCCGCTGCACGAGCCCGTCATCGCGTGGTTCGACGAGCACGCCCGCGACCTGCCCTGGCGCCGCCCCGAGGCCGGCCCCTGGGGGGTCATGGTCAGCGAGTTCATGCTCCAGCAGACCCCGGTCAGCCGGGTCCTGCCGGTGTACGAGCAGTGGCTCGCCCGCTGGCCCCGGCCCGCCGACCTGGCCGCCGAGGCCCCGGGCGAGGCGGTACGGGCCTGGGGGCGCCTGGGCTACCCGCGCCGGGCCCTGCGCCTGCACGGCGCGGCCGCGGCGATAACGGAACGGCACGGCGGTGACGTGCCCCGCGACCACGCGCAGCTGCTCGCGCTGCCCGGGATCGGCGAGTACACCGCCGCCGCGGTGGCCTCCTTCGCGTACGGGCAGCGGCACGCGGTGCTCGACACCAACGTGCGCCGCGTCCTGGCCCGGACCTCGACCGGCGTGGAGTACCCGCCGAACGCCACCACCGCCGCCGAGCGGCGCCTGGCCCGGGCCCTGCTGCCCGAGGACGAGGCCACCGCGGCCCGCTGGGCCGCGGCCTCGATGGAGCTGGGGGCGCTGGTCTGCACGGCCAAGAGCCCGGACTGCGTCCGCTGCCCGGTGGCGGGGCTGTGTGCCTGGCGGCTGGCCGGGAAGCCCGCGCACGACGGGCCGCCGCGGCGCGGGCAGACGTACGCGGGCACCGACCGCCAGGTGCGCGGCCGGCTGCTGGCCGTCCTGCGCGAGGCGACGGGGCCGGTGACCCAGGCGCAGCTCGACGCGGTGTGGAACGAGCCGGTGCAACGGGCCAGGGCACTGGACGGGCTGGTCTCCGACGGTCTGGTGGAGCCGCTCGCACGGGGCATGTACCGCCTGCCGCAGGGCTAGCCTCCGGAATCCGCAGCGCCGGACGCCGGAATCCGCAGGTGGGACGGGCCCGGCCGGGAGTTCCCTGAAGTTGACGGGAGCATTCCGTTTCGGGCCGGGAAACCGCAGCTCACCGGCACTGTTACACAACCTACGGGTGTCCGTGCGCCCACCGCAGGCTGACCCGCACAGTGCCGTGACAACCCGTCCGTACCTTCGGATCCGTAAGGCAGCGGGTGACGGGGACGGCAGCGGAGGCGGTCTAGATGGCGCACGGAGATGTACTCGAGTTCGAGGAGTACGTACGCACCCGGCAGGACGCCCTGCTGCGCAGCGCCCGGCGCCTGGTCCCGGACCCCACCGACGCGCAGGACCTCCTCCAGACCGCCCTCGTGCGCACGTACGGCCGCTGGGACGGCATCGCCGACAAGTCCCTGGCCGACGCCTACCTGCGGCGCGTCATGATCAACACGCGGACCGAGTGGTGGCGGGCCCGCAAGCTCGACGAGGTCCCCACCGAGCAGCTCCCGGACGCCTCCATCGAGGACGGCTCCGACCAGCGCGCCGACCGCGCCCTGCTCATGGACATCCTCAAGGTGCTGGCGCCCAAGCAGCGCAGTGTCGTGGTGCTGCGACACTGGGAGCAGATGAGCACCGAGGAAACGGCCGCGGCGCTCGGAATGTCGGCGGGAACCGTGAAGAGCACACTGCACCGCGCACTGGCCCGGCTCCGCCAGGAGCTGGAGAGCCGGGACCTGGACATGCGTGCGCTCGAACGCGGTGACCACACCACGCGGTACGAGGGGCGGGAGCGGTGCGCGGCCTGAAAGGCCAAAGCCTGAGCGGCAGAAGCTCGCTGGTACTGACGTCGGCGGGGACGGTCGTCCTCGTCGGCACAGTGCTGTTCGCGGCCGGATGTTCCGCCGGCGGCACCGGCCTGCGCGACGGCGGCCCCGCCCGTACGGAGTCGGTGGCCCGCAACAGCCAGCCCAACCAGCCCACCGCCGCGGCCAGCGGCCCGGCCGCCATGGGCCACTCCCCCGCCCCGGGGACGGGCACCCCCCTCAAGAGGGTCGACCCGGTGGCCCTCCTGAAGGCGGACCCCAAGGTCAGCGCCGAGATCAAGCGGGACCTGAAGCCCTGCACGGGCAAGGAGTACCCGGTCGACGTCAGCTACGGGAAGATCACCGGGAGCAGCGTCGTCGACATCGTCGTCAACGTCCTGTCCTGCGCCGACGCCCTCGGCCGGGGCTCGTACGTGTACCGGTCGGACGGCGGGAAGTACGAGAATGTCTTCGCCGACGAGCAGCCGCCCGTCTACGCCGAGATCGACCGCGGCGACCTGGTGGTCAGCAAGCCGGTCTACGGCAAGAGCGACGCCCTCTCCTACCCCTCCGGCGAGGACGTGATCACCTACCGCTGGAACGGGGAGAAGTTCGCCGAGCAGGACCGCGTCCACTCCGAATACAGCAACGTCGGCGACGGCGGGGGCCAGCCGGCCCCGGCCGTCACCCCCCCGAAGAACTGACCGCACAAGCACAAGCAGACGCACAAGACCGGAGTGAGGCTGGGCATGGCCGAGACCCACGTGCTGTTCGTGGAGGACGACGACGTCATCCGCGAGGCCACGACCCTGGCGCTGGAGCGCGACGGGTTCGTGGTCACCGCCATGCCCGACGGCCTGTCCGGCCTGGAGTCCTTCCGGGCGAACCGGCCCGACATCGCCCTCCTCGACGTGATGGTGCCCGGCATGGACGGCGTCAGCCTGTGCCGCCGCATCCGTGACGAGTCCACCGTCCCCGTGATCATGCTGTCGGCGCGCGCCGACTCCATCGACGTGGTCCTCGGCCTGGAGGCGGGCGCGGACGACTACGTCACCAAGCCCTTCGACGGCTCGGTCCTCGTCGCCCGCATCCGCGCGGTCCTGCGCCGCTTCGGCCACGCGGGCGGCACGCAGAACGGCGGCAACGGCCCCGGCGCCGCCGACGACTCCGACGAGCGCGGGGTGCTCTCCTTCGGCGACCTGGAGGTCGACACCGAGGGCATGGAGGTCCGCCGGGCCGGCGCCCCCGTCGCCCTGACCCCCACCGAGATGCGGCTGCTGCTGGAGTTCTCCTCCGCGCCCGGCACCGTCCTGTCCCGCGACCGGCTGCTGGAACGCGTGTGGGACTACGACTGGGGCGGCGACACCCGCGTCGTGGACGTCCACGTCCAGCGGCTGCGCACCAAGATCGGCCAGGACCGGATCGAAACGGTCCGCGGCTTCGGATACAAGCTCAAGGCATGAGTAGAACCGCATGAGGCGTTTCACCCTGCGCACGGGGATCCGCTGGAAGATCACGCTCGCCATCGCCGCCGTCGGCGCCCTCACCGCGCTCGCCCTGAGCCTGGTGGTGCACAGCGCCGCCCGCGTGTCGATGCTGGAGAGCGCCCGCGACTCCGAGCTGGAACGGGTGCAGTACATCGCCCGCACCCCCGACGCCGGCCGCAAGCCCATCTGGGGCGCCAAGGTCAACGACCCCGAGCTCCCCGCCGAACTGCGCGAGAAGGCCCGCTCGGGGCGGCGCGGCACCTACATCCAGGAGAGCCCCAAGCGGGCCCCCGAGGTGTGGGCGGCCGTACCGCTCGGCAACGGGCAGGTGCTGTCCATGCACCACCAGTTCCGCGAGAGCGCCAACATGGTCCGCGACCTCGACCGGGCCCTCGTCATCGGCTCCCTCGCCGTCGTCATCGGCGGCTCGGCACTCGGCGTGCTGATCGGCGGGCAGATCTCCAGCCGGCTGCGCAAGGCGGCCGCCGCCGCCCAGCGGGTGGCGCACGGGGACCCCGAGGTCCGCGTACGGGACGCGGTCGGCGGTGTCGTACGCGACGAGACGGACGACCTCGCACGAGCGGTCGACGCCATGGCCGACGCCCTCCAGCAGCGGCTGGAGGCCGAGCGGCGGGTCACCGCCGACATCGCGCACGAGCTGCGCACCCCGGTGACGGGGCTGCTCACGGCCGCCGAACTGCTGCCCCCCGGCCGCCCCACGGAGCTGGTGCGCGACCGCGCGCAGGCGATGCGGGCGCTGGTCGAGGACGTCCTGGAGGTGGCCCGGCTGGACGGCGCGTCCGAGCGGGCCGAACTGCAGGACGTGGCGCTGGGCGAGTTCGTCACCCGCCGGGTGACGGCGCTGATGCCGGAGGCCTCGGTACGGGTCGTCGCGGACGAGATCGTCAGCACCGACCCGCGCCGCCTGGAGCGGATCCTCGGCAACCTCCTCGCCAACGCCGCGCGGTACGGGCAGCCCCCGGTCCAGGTCGACATCGAGGGCCGGGTCGTGCGCGTACGGGACCACGGGCCGGGCTTCCCCGAGGCCCTGCTGCGGGAGGGCCCGAGCCGCTTCCGCACCGGCTCGACGGACCGCCACGGGCTCGGCCTCACCATCGCCGAGGGCCAGGCCCGCGTCCTGGGCGCCCGCCTCACCTTCCGCAACGTCGCGGCACCGGGCGGCGCGGACACCGAGGGCGCGGCGGCCGGCGCGGTGGCGGTCCTCTGGCTCCCGGAACACGCCCCGACGGCGACGGGCAGCTTCCCGATCATCCAACTCCCCGGCTGACCCCTGTTCCTCACGGCGTCGGGCCGGCGGGGTCGGGGGCGGCCGGGGTCGGGTGTCGTGACGCGGGGCTCACGGGTTCGCGGGGATGTTCTAGCATCCGTGCCATGACTGACGGTACGGATCGCCCGAACAACTCCCAGCCCGGCCCCGCCTCCGGCGGGTACGGCTATCCCCAGCCCGGGCAGTCCAACCCCTACCAGCCGGAGCCTGCGGCCGGGCAGCAGGGGCAGGGCTTCGGGCCGCCGCCGGTGGCGGACGAATCGTTCCCCCCGCCGATACCCGAGACCTTCAGCGCCACCCCCACCCCGGACTGGCAGGCGATGGCCGACGCCTCCGAGGCCCAGCGGCGCAAGCGCCGGATGCTGGTCATCGGCGGCGGAGTGCTCGCGGGGTCCTGGTCCTGGTCGCAGCGGGCACGGCGTTCTTCCTGATGGACGACGGCAAGCCGGCCGACAAGCCGACCGCCTCCTCCTCCGGCTCCCCCAGCCCCTCCGGCTCGGGTCAGCCCCCGTCGAAGACCCCCGAAGACGACTCCCCCACCGTCCCCGGCGAGCCGAACCTGCTGCGCGACCGCAACGGCAAGATGGGCATCGCCCTGGGGCCGGGCGCCTCACTGGGCGAGCTGAACCAGCGGACCGAGGTCCGGTTCAAGGGCGCGGCGGACTCGTACGCGCAGGGCGCCGAGGCGGCCGTGGACGTCTCGAAGAGCTTCACCGTCTCCACCCGCGCCTACAACGTCACCGAGGGCGGTTCGCGGATGGCGGTCAGCCAGGGCGACGGCGACTCCTACTCGTTCGAGCTGGGCTTCGAGGTCGTCGGCGGCAAGAAGGCCTGGGTGTTCCGGGTGCAGACCGGCGACAAGGGCCAGGCGGCCACGGCCCAGCAGGTCGTCGCGGACAACGTGGACACCACGAAGAAGTGGGCGCTGCTGACGGGCACCTACGACGCGGAGAAGAAGACCATCGCGCTGTGGGTGGACGACAAGCAGGCCGGCCAGGCGCAGGTCTCCGGCATCTGGGCGGGCCCCGGACCGCTCCAGCTGGGGCGGGCCCGTCACCACGGCATCTGGAGCGCCTCGTGGGACGGGGCCCTCGACCACATCCGGATCTTCGACCAGGCACTGGGCCAGGAGCAGATCACGGGCCTGAAGAACAACAAGCTCGGCAAGACCAGGCCGACCCACTCCTGGCTCATCTGAGCCGGGAGGATCAGACGGTGATGCCGGCCTTGCGCAGGAAGGCGACCGGGTCGATCGCGGAGCCGTAGTTCGGCGTGGTGCGGATCTCGAAGTGCAGGTGCGGGCCGCTGGAGTTCCCGGTGTTGCCGGACAGCGCGATCTTCTGGTCCAGGGCGACCTTCTGGCCGACCTTGACGAGGATCTTCGACAGGTGCGCGTACTGGGAGTACGTGTTGTCCGCGTGCTTGATCACGATGGCGTTGCCGTAGGCCGGGCCGTCGCCGCCGCCGTTGGGGCCGGCCTTGACGACGGTGCCGGCGGAGGCGGCGTGCACCGGGGTGCCGACGGGGACGGCGAAGTCCTGGCCGGAGTGCTTGTGGGCCCACATGGAGCCGCCCTTGCCGAAGGTCGCGGAGAGCGTGTAGCTCGCGACGGGCTTCTCCCACAGGCTGGTCTTCGCCGCGGCGGCCTGGACGGCCGTGCTGGGGGCCTCGTCGGCGAAGGCGGTCGTCCCGGCCCCGAGGGCCAGCGTCGCACCGAGGGCGGTGACGGCGAGGGCGGTACGGGTACGACGGGTGCTGACGCGCTTCGCGGACATGCGGGGACCTCCGGGGCCGGGGACAAGGGGGCAAGAAAGATCCCGGCACGGCGGCCAGAGCCGTCACTGCCGGGCTTGCCCCACCTTGGTAACCCGCGCCCCCGCTCTTCCCCAAACGTCCGATTTACTACCCCACCTCGTAGCCGAACCAAGTCCCCCGCCCCCCGTTGACGCCCCCACCCAGCCCCAACACCCAGAC
>NZ_JZWV01000659.1 GCF_000966975.1 Streptomyces katrae
CTGGGGGTACCCCCGGACGGAGTCCGGGGGAGATCGAGGCGCGGGGTCTGGGGCGGAGCCCCAGGAGGCCGGGCGGGGCTTCCTCGCGCCGTCGCGGAGCGCACCGGTGAGCCCCAAGGAGCCCCCGCGCCGGGTGCCGGGCCCGGGGCGGCCCCGGACCACCGCCAAGACGCCCGCGCAGCGGGCCCCGCACACCATCCGGCTCGGGAGCCCCAAGCCCCGGCTGCGGCTGGTCGGTGTCGGGCTCACCCTCGTGATGCTCGCCTTCGTCGTCCGGCTCCTGCAGGTGCAGGCCGTCGACGCCTCCGCGTACTCCGCCAAGGCCACCGAGAACCGCTTCGCCAAGTACGTCCTGGCCGCCGAGCGCGGGGAGATCACCGACCGCAAGGGCGTCGCCCTGGCGACCAGCGTCGACGCGTACGACATCACCGCCGACCCGAAGATGTTCACCCCCCAGGAGAGCAAGGCCCCCGACGCCCCCGAGCAGGCCGCGGCCCTCCTCGCGCCGATCCTCGGCAAGGACGCCAAGGAGATCGCCGCCCGGCTGAAGACCAAGGACACCCGCTACGTGGTCCTGGCCCGCCGGCAGACCCCCCAGGTCTGGAACCAGATCAAGGACCTCAAGAAGCTCTTCGCCGACAAGGCGGCCGCCGACAAGCGGAACAACGGCCCCGGCGCCAACGTCATCGCCGGCGTCTTCAACGAGAACAGCAGCAAGCGCGTGTACCCGAACGGCGACCTCGCCGCCGGGATACTGGGCTACGTCAACGCCGAGGGCAAGGGCGGCGGCGGCCTGGAGTCGGCCCTCGACAAGAAGCTGGCCGGCAAGGACGGCGAGATCACCTACGCCCAGTCCGGCGGCCGCCGCGTCCCCACGGCCGGGTCCCACGAGAAGCCCGCCGTGCCCGGCGAGGACATCGAGCTGACCATCGACCGCGACATCCAGTGGGCCGCCCAGAGCGCCATCGCCGAGCAGGTCGAGAAGTCCGGCGCCGACCGCGGCTACGTCGTCGTCCAGGACACCCGTACCGGAGAGGTGCTGGCCATGGCCAACGCCCCCGGCTTCGACCCCAACGACCTGACCCGGGCCCGTTCCGCAGCCATGGGCAACGCCGCCCTCCAGGACGTCTACGAGCCCGGTTCCACCGCCAAGGTGATCTCCATGGCCGCCGTCCTGGAGGAGAAGAAGGCCACCCCCGACACCCACGTCGAGGTCCCCAACCGGCTGCACCGCGGCGACCGGCTCTTCAAGGACGACGTCGACCACTCCACCTGGTACCTGACCCTCAACGGGGTCCTCGCCAAGTCCTCCAACATCGGCACCATCCTGGCCACCGGGCAGCTCGGCGCCACCCAGCCCGAGGCCAACCGGGTCCTGTACTCCTACCTGGACCGGTTCGGCATCGGACGGCCCACCGGCCTGAACTACCCCGGAGAGTCCCGCGGCATCCTCGCCAAGCCGGAGGCCTGGTCCACCTCGCAGCAGTACACGATCCCCTTCGGCCAGGGCCTGTCCCTCAACGCGATGCAGGCGGCCTCCGTCTACTCGACGATCGCCAACGGCGGGGTCCGGATCACCCCGACCCTGGTGCGCGGCAGCAAGGGACCCGACGGCCGCTTCACCCCGGCCCCGGCGCCCGAGAAGACCCGGGTGATCAGCCAGCAGACGGCCAAGACGCTCTCCGAGATGCTCGAGTCCGTGGTCGACGACCAGGAGGGCACCGGAACCAAGGCGAAGATCCCCGGCTACCGGGTCGGCGGCAAGACCGGCACCTCCAACCGGGTGGATCCGGCCACCGGCCGCTACAAGGGCTACACCGCCTCCTTCGCCGGCTTCGCCCCCGCCGACGACCCCCGGATCACCGTCTACTGCGCCATCCAGAACCCCACCAAGGGCAGCTACTTCGGCGGCCAGATCTGCGGCCCGATCTACAAGACGGTCATGGAGTTCGCACTCAAGACCCTCCAGGTCGCGCCCACCGGAACGGCCCCCGCGGGCCTCCCGGTGACCTACGGATCCGCTCCGCCGCCCGCCGCCCCGCCCGCCGCGCAGCCCAGCCCGCAGCCCTGACACAGAACCGACCGTCCCACCACCCACGCGTGAGGCCCCATCAGTGACAACGATCACCCCGAAACCCGGGAACCAGACGGCCGGAGCCGCCCCGGACGGGCCCTCGCTTCGCGAGCGGCCCGCCGCGCCCGGTACGCTCACCGCCGTGCCCCACGCTGATCAGCCCAGAACCGCCCAGAAAGACGCCCCGGCAGCGCCGCCGGGAGCGCCCCGGCCCGTGAACGCCCGCCCGACACCCCTGGGCGAGCTGGCCGGCCTGCTGGGCCTGCCCGAGTCCGGCGACGCACGGATCACCGGCATCACGCACGACTCCCGTGCCGTGCGCCCCGGCGACCTGTACGCGGCCCTGCCCGGAGCCCGGCTGCACGGCGCCGACTTCGCCGCCCAGGCGGCCGCCCTCGGCGCCGCCGCCGTGCTGACCGACCCGGACGGCGCCGAACGCGCCGCCGCCACCGGCCTGCCCGTCCTCGCCGTCGCCGACCCGCGCGGCCGCATGGGCGAGCTGGCCGCGGAGATCTACGGCCGCCCAGGCGAAGCCCTGCTCCAGCTCGGCATCACCGGCACCTCCGGCAAGACCACCACCGCCTACCTCGTCGAGGGCGGACTGCGCGCGGCGGGCAGGACCACCGGACTGGTGGGCACCGTCGAGATGCGCATCGGCGACGAGCGCATCAAGTCCGAGCGCACCACCCCCGAGGCCACCGACCTCCAGGCCCTGTTCGCCGTCATGCGCGAACGCGGCGTCGAGGCCGTCGCCATGGAGGTCTCCAGCCACGCCCTCGTGCTGGGCCGGGTCGACGGCTGCGTCTTCGACGTCGCCGTCTTCAACAACCTCAGCCCGGAGCACATGGAGTTCCACTCCGACATGGAGGACTACTTCCAGGCCAAGGCGCAGCTCTTCACCGAGCGCCGCGCCCGCCTGGGCGTGGTCAACGTCGACGACGAGTACGGCCGCCGCCTCGCGAAGGAGTCGGCGATCCCGGTCGTCACCTTCTCCGCCGCCGGCGACCCGTCCGCCGACTGGCGCGCCGAGGACGTGGTCAGCGGCCACATGGACTCCACCCTGACCCTGGTCGGGCCGGACGGACAGCGCGTACGGGCCAAGGCCCCGCTGCCCGGCCCGTTCAATGTCGCCAACACCGTCGCCGCCGTCGTCACGCTCGCCGCCGCCGGAATCGACCCGCAGACCGCCGCCGACGGCGTCGCCGCGGTCCCCGGCGTCCCCGGGCGGCTGGAGCGGGTCGACGCCGGACAGCCGTACCTGGCCGTCGTGGACTACGCCCACAAGACCGACGCCGTCGAGTCCGTGCTGCGCGCCCTGCGCGAGGTCACCACCGGCAGGCTGCACATCGTGCTCGGCTGCGGCGGCGACCGCGACACCACCAAGCGCGGCCCGATGGGCGCCGCGGCGGCCCGCTACGCCGACACCGCCGTCCTGACCTCCGACAACCCGCGCTCCGAGGACCCGCTGAAGATCCTCGCCGCGATGTTCGAGGGCGCCGTCTCCGTCCCCGCCGAGGAGCGGGGCACCGTCCTGGTCGACGCCGACCGGGCCGCGGCCATCGCCGCGGCCGTCGCGCGGGCCGAGGCCGGGGACACCGTCCTCGTCGCGGGCAAGGGCCACGAGCAGGGCCAGGACACCGCGGGGGTCGTACGCCCCTTCGACGACCGTGCGGTGCTCCGCGCGGCCATCGAGAACCAGCAGCTCAGCGCCCGACAGGCCGAGGTGAACCAGTGATCGCCCTCTCCCTCGCCGAGATCGCCGACATCACCGGCGGGCGGCCCCACGACATACCGGACCCCTCCGCGACGGTCAGCGGCCCGGTCGTCATCGACTCCCGCCAGGTGGAGCCCGGCAGCCTCTTCGCCGCCTTCGCCGGCGAGCACGTGGACGGCCACGAGTACGC
>NZ_JZWV01000660.1 GCF_000966975.1 Streptomyces katrae
GGCCACGAGTACGCCGAGCGCGCGGTCGCCGCCGGCGCCGCCGCCGTCCTGGCCGCCCGGCCGGTCGGGGTCCCGGCGATCGTGGTCGACGACGTGGAGAAGGCGCTCGGCGCCCTGGCCCGCGCCGTCGTCGGACGGCTCGGCACCGACGTGGTCGCCCTGACCGGCTCGGCCGGCAAGACCTCCACCAAGGACCTGATCGCCCAGGTGCTCCAGCACCACGCGCCCACCGTGTGGACGCCGGGCTCCCTCAACAACGAGATCGGCCTGCCGCTCACGGCGCTGAAGGCCACCGCCGAAACCCGGCACCTGGTCCTGGAGATGGGCGCCCGCGGCATCGGGCACATCGCCTACCTGACCGGGCTCACCCCGCCGCGCATCGGCCTCGTCCTGAACGTCGGCACCGCCCACATCGGCGAGTTCGGCGGCCGCGAGGCCATCGCCCAGGCCAAGGGCGAGCTGGTCGAGGCCCTGCCGTCCGAGGCCGAGGGCGGGGTCGCCGTCCTCAACGCCGACGACCTGCTGGTGCGCGCGATGTCCGCCCGCACGAAGGCCCGTACGGTCCTCTTCGGCGAAGCCGAGGACGCGGACGTACGCGCGACCGAAGTGCGGATGACCCCCTCGGGACAGCCCTCCTTCACACTCCACACACCGACCGGGTGCAGCGATGTGACCTTGCGCCTGTACGGTGAGCACCACGTGTCGAACGCGCTCGCCGCGGCCGCCGTCGCCCATGTCCTGGGCATGTCAGTCGAGGAGATCGCCACCGCGCTCTCCGGGGCGGGCACCCTGTCCCGGTGGCGCATGGAGGTCACCGAGCGGGCGGACGGCGTCACGATCGTCAACGACGCCTACAACGCGAACCCCGAGTCCATGCGGGCCGCCCTGCGGGCACTGGCCGCGATGGGCGGCGCCGGCAAGGAGGGCGGGGGACGTACGTGGGCGGTGCTCGGTCCCATGGCCGAGCTCGGTGACGCGTCGCTGGCCGAGCACGACGCGGTGGGGCGGCTTGCCGTCCGGCTCAACGTGAGCAGGCTCGTGGCAGTCGGGGGCAGGGAAGCGTCCTGGCTGCAGCTGGGCGCATATAACGAGGGTTCGTGGGGTGAGGAGTCGGTGCTCGTGTCCGACGCGCAGGCGGCGATCGACCTGTTGCGCAGTGAACTGCGCCCGGGGGACGTCGTGCTGGTGAAGGCTTCCAGGTCGGTCGGTCTGGAGCGGGTGGCGCTGGCGCTGCTCCAGGGCGAGGGCGAGGTCGCCGGCCGATGAGGCAGATCCTGTTCGCCGGTGTCATCGGCATGTTCCTCACCGTCATCGGCACCCCGCTGCTGATCAAGCTGCTGGCCCGCAAGGGCTACGGCCAGTTCATCCGCGACGACGGCCCCCGCGGCCACGCGGGCAAGAAGGGCACGCCCACGATGGGCGGTATCTCCTTCATCCTGGCCACCCTCATCGCCTACGCCCTGACGAAGGTCATCACCGGCGAGTCGCCGTCCTTCTCGGGCCTGCTGGTGCTCTTCCTGATGGCGGGCATGGGCCTGGTCGGCTACCTCGACGACTACATCAAGATCGTCAAGAGGCGTTCGCTCGGTCTGCGGGCCAAGGCCAAGATGGCCGGCCAGCTGATCGTCGGCATCGCCTTCGCCGTGCTCGCGCTCCAGTTCAAGGACTCGCGCGGGCTCAGCCCGGCCTCGGAGAAGCTGTCGTTCGTCACGGACTTCGGCTGGTCCATCGGCCCGGTGCTGTTCGTGGTCTGGGCCCTGTTCATGATCCTGGCCATGTCCAACGGCGTGAACCTGACCGACGGTCTGGACGGCCTCGCCACCGGCGCCGCCGTGATGGTCTTCGGCGCCTACACCTTCATCGGCGTCTGGCAGCACCAGGAGTCCTGCGCCAACGCGGTGACCCTGACCAACCCCAATGCCTGCTTCGAGGTCCGCGACCCGCTGGACCTCGCGGTCGTCGCCTCCGCCCTCATGGGAGCCTGCTTCGGCTTCCTGTGGTGGAACACCTCGCCCGCCAAGATCTTCATGGGCGACACCGGCTCGCTCGCGCTCGGCGGCGCGCTCGCGGGTCTGGCCATCTGCTCCCGCACGGAGTTCCTGATGGCCCTCCTCGGCGGCCTCTTCGTGCTCATCACGATGTCGGTCGTCATCCAGGTCGGCTCCTTCAAGCTGACCGGCAAGCGAGTCTTCCGAATGGCCCCGCTCCAGCACCACTTCGAACTCAAGGGCTGGTCCGAAGTCCTTGTCGTGGTCCGCTTCTGGATCATCCAGGGCATGTGCGTGATCGTGGGTCTCGGCCTCTTCTACGCGGGATGGGCAGCGGACAAGTGACCCCCTGGCAGGACCGGAACATCACCGTCGCCGGCCTCGGCGTGAGCGGCATCAGCGCCGCCCGCGCCCTGGCCGGCCTCGGCGCAGTGGTGACCGTCGTCGACGGCGGCGACAGCGAGGGCCACCGGGCCCGCGCGGCCGAGCTGGAGGCCGAGGCCAAGGGCGTCACCGTGCGCCTGGGCGACGCCGAGACCCTCCCCGAGGGCACCGAGCTCGTCGTCACCTCGCCCGGCTGGAAGCCCGACAGCCCGCTGTTCGCGGCCGCGGCCGAGGCGGGTGTGGAGGTCGTCGGCGACGTCGAGATCGCCTGGCGGCTGCGCGGCGAGAACGCGGCCCCGTGGCTCGCCATCACCGGCACCAACGGCAAGACCACCACCACCCAGATGCTGGCCTCGATCCTGCGGGCGGCCGGTCTGGAGACCGCCGCCGTCGGCAACATCGGCACCCCCATCATCGACGTGGTGACCGGCGAGGAGCAGTACGACGTCCTCGCCGTCGAGCTCTCCAGCTACCAGCTGCACTGGGCGCCCTCCGTACGCGCCCACTCCGCGGCCGTCCTCAACCTGGCCCCGGACCACCTCGACTGGCACGGCTCCATGGAGGCGTACGCCGCCGACAAGGGCCGCATCTACGAGGGCAACACGGTCGCCTGCGTCTACAACGTCGCCGACCCCGCCACCGAGCGGCTGGTCGAGGAGGCCGACGTCGAGGAGGGCTGCCGGGCCATCGGCTTCACCCTCGGCGCCCCCGCCCCCTCCATGCTCGGCGTGGTCGACGGGATCCTCGTCGACCGGGCGTTCGTGCAGAACCGGCAGAAGAACGCGCAGGAGCTGGCGAGCGTCGAGGACGTCAACCCGCCCGCCCCGCACAACATCGCCAACGCCCTCGCCGCGGCGGCCCTGGCCCGCGCCTTCGGCGTCGAGCCGCGCGCCGTGCGCGACGGGCTGCGCGACTTCCGCCCCGACTTCCGCCCCGACGCGCACCGCGTGGCGTACGTGGACGAGGTCGACGGGGTCCGCTACGTCGACGACTCCAAGGCCACCAACACCCACGCGGCCGAGGCCTCCCTGGCCGCCTTCGAGCCGGTCGTCTGGATCGCCGGCGGCCTCGCCAAGGGCGCGACCTTCGACGAGCTCGTACGCAAGTCCGCGAAGCGGCTGCGGGGCGTGGTGCTGATGGGCGCCGACCGGGCGCTGATCGCGGAGGCACTGGCACGACACGCGCCCGAGGTCCCGGTGACCGACCTCGAACGGACCGACACTGGGGCGATGCTCGCAGCGGTCCGGGAAGCGGCCCGGCTCGCGGAACCCGGAGACACCGTCCTCCTGGCGCCCGCGTGCGCCTCGATGGACATGTTCGCGAACTACAACAAGCGGGGCGACGCGTTCGCCGACGCGGTGCGCGAACTCGCCTCCGGGAGCGCCGCGGACCCGGCCTAGCCGAGGGCGCCCTACAGGTTCCCTCCGGCCGGCTGCTCGCCCCGTACGAGTGGAGGGGAAGATCACAGATGCCGGCCAAACAGATGCTGCCGGGACGGCGGCCCTCCGCCGTCAAGGCGCAGGGCCGCAGACGCCCTGCCGCCGGTTCCGGGCGGCCCGCCCGGCGCGGGCCGCTGGAGCGGCTGAGGCGTACGCGGCGGCAGTTGACGAAGGCCTGGGACCGCCCGCTCACGGCGTATTACCTGATTTTCGGCAGCTCGCTGCTCATCACCGTGCTCGGCCTGGTGATGGTCTACTCGGCGTCCATGATCAAGGCCCTCCAGCTGGGCCTGGGAGACGCCTACTTCTTCAAGAAGCAGTTCCTGGCCGCCGCGATCGGCGGCGTCCTGCTGTTCGCCGCCTCCCGGATGCCGGTCAAACTGCACCGCGCGCTGTCCTACCCGGTGCTCGCCGGAACCCTCTTCCTGATGGTCCTGGTCCAGGTCCCCGGGATAGGGGTCTCCATCAACGGCAACCAGAACTGGATCTCCCTGGGCGGCCCGTTCATGCTCCAGCCCAGCGAGTTCGGCAAGCTGGCCCTGATCCTGTGGGGCGCCGACCTGCTGGCCCGCAAGGGCGACAAGGGGCTGCTGACCCAGTGGAAGCACCTGCTGGTGCCGCTGGTCCCGGTCGCCTTCCTGCTGCTCGGGCTGATCATGCTCGGCGGCGACATGGGCACCGCGATGATCCTCGGAGCCGTCCTGTTCGGCCTGTTGTGGCTCGCGGGGGCGCCGACGCGGATGTTCGCCGCGGTGCTCCTCTTCGCGGGTGTGATCGTCGCACTGCTCATCAAGACCAGCCCGCACCGCATGGACCGGCTCGCCTGCCTCGGGGCGACGGACCCGGGCAAGAACGACCTCTGCTGGCAGGGCGTCCACGGGATCTACGCCCTCGCATCCGGCGGATGGTTCGGTTCCGGCCTTGGGGCGAGTGTGGAAAAATGGGGGCAACTGCCCGAAGCCCATACCGACTTCATCTTTGCCATCACCGGTGAGGAACTGGGCCTGGCGGGGACGCTGTCGGTGCTCGCCCTGTTCGCGGCTCTAGGCTATGCGGGTATCCGCGTGGCCGGACGCACGGAGGACTCCTTCGTACGGTATGCCGCGGGAGGCGTGACCACCTGGATCACGGCGCAGGCCGTGATCAACATCGGTGCGGTGCTCGGTCTGCTGCCGATCGCAGGGGTACCCCTCCCGCTGTTCTCCTACGGGGGGTCCGCCCTGCTGCCGACCATGTTCGCGGTCGGACTGCTCATCGCGTTCGCGCGGGAGGAGCCGGCGGCGCGTGCGGCGCTCGCGATGCGACAGCCGAGAGCCGGCTGGAAGCGGAGCGGGCCGATATGGAAGTCGATGAGACGGCGCGTCAAGAGGCGTCCGTCCGGAGAGCGGTGAATTTCGGTGCATGTCGTACTCGCCGGTGGGGGGACCGCCGGCCACATCGAGCCGGCGCTGGCCCTCGCGGACGCCCTGCGCAGGCAGGACCCGACCGTGGGCATCACCGCCCTCGGCACGGAGCGCGGCCTCGAAACCCGCCTCGTGCCCGAACGCGGCTACGAGCTCGGGCTCATCCCCGCCGTACCGCTGCCCCGCAAGCCCACCCCGGAACTGATCACCGTCCCCGGCCGGCTGCGCGGCACCATCAAGGCCGCCGAGGAGATCCTCGTCCGCACCAAGGCCGATGTGGTCGTCGGCTTCGGCGGCTACGTGGCCCTGCCCGGCTACCTCGCCGCCAAACGGCTCGGAGTGCCGATCATCGTCCACGAGGCCAACGCCCGGCCCGGCCTGGCCAACAAGATCGGCTCCCGCTACGCGCACGCCGTGGCCGTCTCCACCCCCGACAGCAAGCTGCGCGGCGCCCGCTACGTGGGCATCCCGCTGCGCCGCTCCATCTCCACCCTCGACCGGGCCGCCGTACGCCCCGAGGCGCGGGCCGCCTTCGGCCTGGACCCCAACCTGCCCACGCTGCTGGTCTCCGGCGGCTCGCAGGGCGCCCGCCGGCTCAACGAGACCATCCAGCAGGCCGCGCCGACCCTCCAGCGCTCCGGGATCCAGATCCTGCACGCGGTCGGCCCGAAGAACGAACTGCCGCGTGTCGACAACATGCCCGGGATGCCGCCCTATGTCCCGGTACCGTACGTGGACCGGATGGATCTCGCGTACGCCGCCGCCGACATGATGCTGTGCCGCGCGGGCGCGATGACCGTCGCCGAACTCGCCGCCGTCGGACTGCCGGCCGCCTACGTACCGCTGCCCATCGGCAACGGCGAACAGCGGCTCAACGCCCAGCCGGTGGTCAAGGCCGGCGGCGGTCTCCTCGTCGACGACGCGGAACTGACGCCCGACTGGGTGCTCGGCCAGGTCCTGCCGGTGCTGTCCGATCCGCACCGCCTGTACGAGATGTCCCGCGCCGCCGCCGAGTTCGGCCGCCGGGACGCCGACGAGCTCCTCGTCGGACTCGTCCACGAGGCGATCGCGGCCGCACGCGGGTAACCGCCGACCCAGGAGGCACAGGAGTGGCCGGAGCGACGACGGCACGACGCGGAGCGTCCGGCCGGCCGGACGGGGGCGGCAAGGGCGCCGGCGTGCCCAAGCCGCCCCGGCCGCCCAAGTCGCCCAAGGGAACCGGCCCGCGCGGGTCCGGCGGCGGGAGACCGCGCCGGGTCCGCCTGCTGGTGACCCTCGCCGCCGCGGCGCTCCTCGCCGGCGGCGGCACCTGGGCCCTGTACGGGTCCTCCTGGCTGCGCGTCGAGAAGGTCACGGCCTCCGGCACCGAGGTGCTCACCCCCGAGCAGGTCCTCAACGCCGCGGCCGTGCCCGTCGGCGCGCCCCTGGTGAGCGTGGACACCGACGAGATCGCGAGCCGGCTGCGCGGCAGGCTGCCCCGCATCGATTCGGTCGATGTGGTGCGCGCCTGGCCGCACGGGATCGGACTGAAGGTGACGGAGCGCAAACCGGTCCTGCTCATCAAAAATGGCGCGGACTTCATCGAAGTGGACGGGAAGGGTGTGCGGTTCGACACCGTTGCGAAAGCACCCGTCGGCGTTCCGCTCCTCGAAATGACCGCGGACCGCTCGCCGAGCGCCCGCCGCTTCGACGAGGAGCGGCTGTTGCGGGAGGCGGTGGGCATCGCGGGAGGCCTTCCCGACGCAGTCGCGAAGGAGACGCTGCAGGTCAAGGTACGGTCGTTCGACTCGGTCGTGCTGGAGCTGACGAAGGGCCGCTCCGTGGTGTGGGGGAGCGGCGAACTGGGTGAGGCCAAAGGCCGGGCGCTGACCGCCCTGCTGAAGGCCGCGCCCAAAGCCGACCACTTCGACGTGAGCGTCCCCACGGCCCCGGCGGTGTCCGGGAGTTGACGTCGGGTCGAGGCCCGACGCACCCTGGTTGGCCACCGATACGGGTGATCACATAGGGTGAAAAGAAAAACGGGAGGTTCGGCGTGTTCGTTGAACACGCGCTACTTGTCGACTTAGTGTCCTGTTCGGAAGAGTCCGAGGAACAGACACACCCCTAACCCTAAACTTCAGGGTTAGGGTTCGGGTCGGCGCGTACGGACCGTCCCGCATTTTCGGCATCAGTCGTCGCACCGCAGGCCCGCGAGGCGGCGACACGTAACTCGAGGCGAGAGGCCTTCGACGTGGCAGCACCGCAGAACTACCTCGCAGTCATCAAGGTCATCGGTGTCGGCGGCGGTGGTGTCAATGCCATCAACCGAATGATCGAGGTCGGTCTCAAGGGCGTCGAGTTCATCGCCATCAACACCGACGCCCAGGCGCTGTTGATGAGCGACGCCGACGTCAAGCTCGACGTCGGCCGCGAACTCACCCGGGGCCTCGGCGCCGGAGCCAACCCGGCCGTCGGCCGCAAGGCGGCAGAGGACCACCGCGAGGAGATCGAGGAGGTCCTCAAGGGGGCCGACATGGTCTTCGTCACCGCCGGCGAAGGCGGCGGCACCGGCACGGGCGGCGCACCCGTCGTCGCCAACATCGCGCGCTCGCTGGGCGCCCTGACGATCGGCGTGGTCACCCGCCCGTTCACCTTCGAGGGTCGGCGCCGCGCGAACCAGGCGGAGGACGGCATCGCCGAGCTCCGCGAAGAGGTCGACACCCTCATCGTCATCCCCAACGACCGCCTGCTGTCCATCTCGGACCGCCAGGTCTCGGTGCTCGACGCCTTCAAGTCGGCCGACCAGGTGCTGCTCAGCGGCGTCCAGGGCATCACCGACCTCATCACCACCCCTGGTCTGATCAACCTCGACTTCGCCGACGTCAAGTCCGTGATGTCCGAGGCCGGCTCGGCCCTGATGGGCATCGGCTCCGCCCGCGGCGACGACCGCGCCGTGGCCGCGGCCGAGATGGCGATCTCCTCGCCGCTGCTGGAGGCGTCCATCGACGGCGCCCGCGGCGTGCTGCTCTCCATCTCCGGCGGCTCGGACCTCGGTCTCTTCGAGATCAACGAGGCCGCGCAGCTGGTGAGCGAGGCCGCGCACCCCGAGGCGAACATCATCTTCGGCGCCGTCATCGACGACGCCCTCGGCGACGAGGTCCGCGTCACGGTCATCGCGGCCGGCTTCGACGGCGGACAGCCCCCGGCCCGCCGGGACAACGTCATCGGCGCCGCGTCCACCAAGCGCGAGGAGCCGGCCCCCGCGCCGGTCCGCGCGCCCGAGCCGGTCCGCCCGGCCTTCGGCGGACTCGGCACCGTGACCCCGCGCGAGGAGCCCCCGGCCCCGGTCGAGCTCCCGGTCGAGGCCGCGCCGGCCCCGCCGCAGGTCCCGACGGCCCGGCCCTACCAGGACAGCCCGGCCGAAGAGCTGGACGTTCCGGACTTCTTGAAGTGACGCTGGAGCAGCATCACGAGAGCGGCGCCCACTTCGCCTTCACCGACCGGTGGGGCGGGGTGAGCGCCGTTCCGTACGAGGAGCTCAATCTCGGCGGCGCGGTCGGCGACGACCCGGCCGCCGTTCGCGCGAACCGGGCGGCCGCCGCGAAGGAGCTGGGCATCGACCCGGACCTCGTGGTCTGGATGAACCAGGTGCACGGGCGGGACGTGGCCGTGGTCGACGGCCCCTGGGGGCCGGCCGCCGACATCCCCTCGGTGGACGCGGTGGTGACCGCCCGTCGGGGGCTCGCCCTCGCCGTGCTCACCGCCGACTGCACCCCCGTGCTGCTGGCCGACCCCGTCGCCGGGGTCGCCGCGGCCGCCCACGCCGGGCGGCCCGGGCTGGTCGCCGGTGTGGTGCCCGCCGCCGTCGAGGCGATGGTGGGCCTCGGCGCCGACCCCGCGCGGATCGTCGCCCGTACCGGACCCGCCGTCTGCGGGCGCTGCTACGAGGTGCCGGCCGAGATGCGGGAGGCGGTCGCCGCCGTGGTGCCGGCCGCGTGGGCCGAGACCAGCTGGGGGACGCCGGCCGTCGACGTGGTCGCCGGGGTGCACGCCCAGCTCGCGGAGGCGGGGGTGCCGCAAGGTCACCGCTCCCCGGTCTGCACACTGGAGTCGCGGGACCACTTCTCGTACCGCCGCGACCGGGTGACCGGGCGGCTTGCCGGATATGTCTGGTTGGAATGACTGATGACGGATCGTAAGTCCGAGCTCGCCGCGAACCTCGCGCGGGTGGAGGAGCGGATCGCGTCCGCCTGCGAGGCGGCGGGCCGGAAGCGGGAGGAGGTGACCCTCATCGTGGTCACCAAGACCTACCCCGCGACCGACGTACGCCTGCTGGCGGACCTGGGGGTCCGTCATGTGGCGGAAAACCGGGACCAGGATGCCGCCCCCAAGGCGGCGGCCTGCGCGGATCTGTCGTTGAACTGGCACTTCGTGGGCCAGTTGCAGACGAACAAGGTCCGTTCCGTGGCCGGATACGCGCACGTGGTGCAGTCGGTCGACCGGCCGAAGCTCGTCACGGCGCTCTCGGCGGCGGCGGTGGACCGGGGGCGCGAGATCGGCTGCCTCGTGCAGATCGCCCTCGACGCCGAGTCGGGGGAGCGCGGGACCCGGGGCGGCGCCGCACCCGAGCAGATGGCCGAGTTGGCGGACCTCGTCGCCGCCGCGCCGGGGCTGCGGATCGACGGTCTCATGACCGTCGCCCCCCTCGCCGGGCGCTACGCGGGACGCGAACAGGCGGCCTTCGAGCGGATGATGGAATTGTCATCCGGCCTGCGCGCGGCCCATCCGGCTGCCACGATGGTGTCGGCGGGAATGAGCGCCGACCTGGAACAGGCCGTCCTGGCCGGTGCGACACATGTACGCGTCGGCACTGCGGTACTCGGCGCGAGACCCCGGCTCGGGTAACGTCGCGAAGAAAGTCGGACCACAGCAGAAAATATGGTCATTTCCGCAGATGAGCGGACAGACCACGTGGATCGCGGGCAGTTGGTGACTTTGGTGACACAGCGACACCTGCGACAGGGCGATCCACCACAGAGCGGAGGACTCGGAGAATGGCCGGCGCGATGCGCAAGATGGCGGTCTACCTCGGCCTCGTGGAGGACGACCGGTACGACAACCCGGGGTACGACCCCGACGACGAATTCGAGCCCGAGCCGGAGCCCGAACGCCCCCGGGAGCGGGAGCGGCGGCAGCAGCCCGTGCACCAATCGCCCGTAACGGACGAACCGGTACGAGCGGTGCAGCCGCCGGCGCCGCGCGAACCCCTCCCAATTCCGTCAGAAAACGGACGTCCCGCGCGAATTGCCCCCGTGGCATCCATCACACCTGACCGCACCAACCTGGAGAAGAACGCCCCCGTGATCATGCCCAAGGTCGTCTCCGAGCGGGAGCCGTACCGCATCACGACGCTGCACCCCCGGACCTACAACGAGGCCCGTACCATCGGGGAACACTTCCGTGAGGGCACTCCGGTGATCATGAATCTCACGGAGATGGACGACACCGACGCGAAGCGTCTGGTCGACTTCGCGGCCGGCCTCGTCTTCGGTCTGCACGGCAGTATTGAACGCGTGACACAGAAGGTGTTCCTGCTGTCGCCTGCTAACGTCGATGTCACGGCGGAGGACAAGGCCCGCATCGCGGAGGGCGGGTTCTTCAACCAAAGCTAGACCGATCCGTCAGACACGGGACCGGGAACAGAGCGGGAACAGGGGAGAGGGAAGCGCGGATGGGCATCGCACTAGACGTGGTCTACATCGCGCTGTCGTGCTTCCTCATCGTGCTGATCTTCCGACTGGTCATGGACTACGTGTTCCAGTTCGCACGTTCATGGGCACCCGGCAAGGCGATGGTGGTCGTTCTGGAGGCCACCTACACTGTCACCGATCCACCGCTCAAACTGCTTCGGCGGTTCATCCCGCCGTTGCGTCTCGGGGGCGTGGCGCTCGACCTGTCCTTCTTCGTTCTGATGATCATCGTTTACATCCTCATCAGCTTCGTAAGAGCTGCTGCGAGCAGCGTGTGAACGATGAGCTCCCCCGCGCCTGCGGGGACAGTCCCGATACGGTCCTGCCGACTGCCGACGACTACGTAGAGGTGAAGAAGACATGCCGCTGACTCCCGAGGACGTGCGGAACAAGCAGTTCACGACCGTCCGCCTGCGAGAAGGCTATGACGAGGACGAGGTCGATGCCTTCCTCGACGAGGTCGAAGCCGAGCTGACGCGCCTGCTGCGCGAGAACGAGGACCTGCGCGCGAAGCTGGCCGCCGCCACGCGCGCCGCCGCGCAGAGCCAGCAGCAGGCCAACATGCGCAAGCCGGAACCCCAGGACCAGCGAGGCCCGGGCGCCCCCGTGCCGGCGGCCATATCCGGCCCGCCGCAGCAGCAGCAGCCGCAGATGGGCCCGCCGCAGCTGCCGGGCGGCCAGCCCCAGCTGCCCCCGGGCCCCGGCGGACACGGACCGCAGGGTCCGGGCCCGATGGGCGGCCCCATGCAGCAGCAGTCCATGGGCGGCCAGCACCCGATGGCGCCGCAGCAGCAGATGGGCCAGCAGCCCATGCCGCAGCAGATGCAGCAGCAGTCCATGGGCGGCCAGAACCAGCTCGGCCAGCCCATGGGCCAGCAGATGCAGCCCATGGGGCAGCAGATGCAGCCGATGGGCCAGCAGATGCAGCCCATGCAGCAGCCGCAGCTCCCGCAGCAGGGCCCCGGTGGCGACAGCGCCGCCCGCGTCCTGTCCCTCGCGCAGCAGACCGCCGACCAGGCGATCGCGGAGGCCCGCTCCGAGGCCAACAAGATCGCC
>NZ_JZWV01000661.1 GCF_000966975.1 Streptomyces katrae
AAGATCGTCGGCGAGGCCCGTTCGCGCGCCGAGGGCCTGGAGCGGGACGCCCGCGCCAAGGCCGACGCCCTGGAGCGGGACGCGCAGGAGAAGCACCGCGTCGCGATGGGCTCCCTGGAGTCCGCCCGCGCCACGCTGGAGCGCAAGGTCGAGGACCTGCGGGGCTTCGAGCGTGAGTACCGTACGCGTCTGAAGTCCTACCTGGAGTCGCAGCTGCGCCAGCTGGAGACCCAGGCCGACGACTCCCTCGCCCCGCCGCGCACCCCGGCCGGCCCGGCCCTGCCGCCGTCGCCGTCCCCGTCGATGGCTCCGGCCGGCGCGATGGGCATGGGCGGCCCGTCCCCGATGGGCGGTCCCTCCCCCATGGGCGGTCCCTCCCCGATGAGCGGTGCCCCGTCCTACGGCGGGCAGCAGCAGATGTCCCCGGCGATGACGCAGCCGATGGCTCCGGTGCGGCCGGCTGCTCCGCAGCCGATGCAGCAGGCGCCGTCTCCCATGCGGGGCTTCCTGATCGACGAGGACGACAACTGACGTAGCCGTCGGCAGTCACCACGGGCCGGGCCCGGTTCCCCTGAGGGGACCCGGGCCCGGCCCGTTTTGCTGTGCCTGCGGCGCTGTCCCCTCCCCGCCCTTCACCCGTTCTCTGGGGCTCCGCCCCAGACCCCGCGCC
>NZ_JZWV01000662.1 GCF_000966975.1 Streptomyces katrae
AGAAAGGGCGGGGCGGGGAGGAAACACAAAGGCGGCGCCCCCCCGCACGGGGGGAAGCGCCGCCTTGGTGAGGGTTATGCCTTGCGGAGGCGGAACGTCAGCGCGAGGGACTCGTCCTCGAACGGGGTGCCGTACGAGGCGTCGGCCTCGCCCTGGCCGAAGTCCGTCGCGAGGACCTCGTCCGCGATCAGGGACGCGTGGTCCGTGAGGGCCGTGACGACCTCCGCGTCGGACGAGGACCAGCGCAGGGCGATGCGGTCCGCCACGTCGAGACCGGAGTTCTTCCGGGCCTCCTGGATCAGCCGGATCGCGTCACGGGCCAGGCCCGCCATCCGCAGCTCCGGCGTGATCTCCAGGTCGAGGGCGACCGTCGCACCGGAGTCCGAGGCCACCGACCAGCCCTCGCGCGGGGTCTCGGTGATGATGACCTCCTCCGGCGTGAGGGTGACCTCCTCACCGTTGACCGTCACGACCGCCGAGCCGGAGCGCAGCGAGAGGGACAGGGCGGCGGCGTCGGCCGCGGCCACCGCCTTCGCCACGTCCTGCACGCCCTTGCCGAACCGCTTGCCCAGCGCCCGGAAGTTCGCCTTCGCCGTCGTGTCCACCAGCGAGCCGCCCACCTCGGAGAGGGAGGCCAGGGAGGAGACGTTCAGCTCCTCCGTGATCTGGGCCTGCAGCTCCGGCGACAGCGCGTCGAAGCCGGCCGCGCCGACCAGCGCCCGCGACAGCGGCTGGCGGGTCTTGACGCCCGACTCGGCGCGCGTCGCGCGGCCCAGCTCCACCAGGCGGCGGACCAGCAGCATCTGCTGGGACAGGACCGGGTCGATCGCCGCGGCGTCGGCCGTCGGCCAGGTGGACAGGTGCACCGACTCCGGCGCGTCCGGGGTGACCGGGACGATCATGTCCTGCCAGACCCGCTCCGTGATGAAGGGGGTCAGCGGGGCCATCAGGCGGGTGACCGTCTCGACGACCTCGTGCAGGGTGCGCAGGGCCGCCTTGTCGCCCTGCCAGAACCGGCGGCGCGAGCGGCGCACGTACCAGTTGGAGAGGTCGTCCACGAACGCGGACAGCAGCTTGCCGGCGCGCTGGGTGTCGTACGACTCCATCGCCTCCGTGACCTCGGTCACGAGCGAGTTCAGCTCGGACAGCAGCCAGCGGTCCAGCACCGTCCGGTCCGCCGGCGCCGGGTCGGCCTCCGACGGGGCCCACTGCGAGGTCCGGGCGTACAGGGCCTGGAAGGCGACGGTGTTCCAGTACGTGAGGAGCGTCTTGCGGACGACCTCCTGGATCGTGCCGTGGCCCACGCGCCGCGCCGCCCACGGGGAGCCGCCGGCCGCCATGAACCAGCGCACCGCGTCCGCGCCGTGCTGGTCCATGAGCGGGATCGGCTGGAGGATGTTGCCCAGGTGCTTGGACATCTTGCGGCCGTCCTCGGCGAGGATGTGGCCCAGGCAGACCACGTTCTCGTAGGAGGACTTGTCGAAGACCAGCGTGCCGACCGCCATCAGGGTGTAGAACCACCCGCGGGTCTGGTCGATCGCCTCCGAGATGAACTGCGCCGGGTAGCGCTTCTCGAAGATCTCCTTGTTCTTGTACGGGTAGCCCCACTGCGCGAACGGCATCGAGCCCGAGTCGTACCAGGCGTCGATGACCTCCGGAACGCGGACCGCCGTGTGCGCGCAGCCCTCCGCCGTGCAGGGGAAGGTCACGTCGTCGATGTACGGACGGTGCGGGTCCAGGGCGGAGTGGTCCTGCCCGGACAGCTCGCTCAGCTCGGCGCGGGAGCCGACGCAGGTGAGGTGGTCGTCCTCGCAGCGCCAGATCGGCAGCGGGGTGCCCCAGTAGCGGTTGCGGGAGAGCGCCCAGTCGATGTTGTTGTTCAGCCAGTCGCCGAAGCGGCCCTGCTTGACCGACTCGGGGAACCAGTTGGTCTTCTCGTTCTCCCGCAGCATCGCGTCCTTGACGGCGGTGGTGCGGATGTACCAGGACGGCTGCGCGTAGTAGAGCAGGGCCGTGTGGCAGCGCCAGCAGTGCGGGTAGCTGTGCTCGTACGCGATGTGCTTGAAGAGCAGGCCGCGCGCGTCGAGGTCGGCGGTCAGCTTCTCGTCGGCCTTCTTGAAGAAGACGCCGCCGACGAGCGGGACCTCCTCCTCGAAGGTGCCGTCGGGGCGGACCGGGTTCACGACCGGCAGGCCGTACGCGCGGCAGACCGCGAGGTCGTCGGCGCCGAAGGCGGGGGACTGGTGGACCAGACCGGTGCCGTCCTCGGTCGTGACGTACTCCGCGTTCACGACGTAGTGGGCGGGCTCCGGGAACTCCACCAGGGAGAACGGGCGCTCGTACGTCCAGCGCTCCATCTCCTTGCCGGTGAAGCTCTGGCCGGTGGCCTCCCAGCCCTCGCCGAGGGCCTTCTCCAGCAGCGGCTCGGCGACGACGAGCTTCTCCTCGCCGTTCGTCGCGACGACGTACGTGACGTCGGGGTGGGCGGCGACCGCCGTGTTGGACACCAGGGTCCAGGGGGTCGTCGTCCAGACCAGGAGCGCGGCCTCGCCCGCGAGCGGGCCGGAGGTCAGCGGGAAGCGGACGTAGACGGAGGGGTCGACGACCGTCTCGTAGCCCTGCGCCAGCTCGTGGTCCGAGAGGCCGGTGCCGCAGCGCGGGCACCAGGGGGCGACGCGGTGGTCCTGGACCAGCAGGCCCTTGTTGAAGATCTCCTTCAGCGACCACCAGACCGATTCGACGTACTCGGGGTCCATGGTCCGGTAGGCGTCGTCCAGGTCGACCCAGTAGCCCATACGGGTCGTGAGCTCGGTGAACGCGTCGGTGTGGCGGGTCACGGACTCACGGCACTTGGCGTTGAACTCCGCGATGCCGTACGCCTCGATGTCCTGCTTGCCGTTGAAGCCGAGCTCCTTCTCGACGGCGAGCTCGACCGGCAGGCCGTGGCAGTCCCAGCCGGCCTTGCGGGCCACGTGGTAGCCGCGCATGGTGCGGAAGCGGGGGAAGACGTCCTTGAAGACGCGGGCCTCGATGTGGTGGGCGCCGGGCATGCCGTTCGCGGTGGGCGGGCCCTCGTAGAAGACCCACTCGGGGCGCCCCTCGGACTGCTCCAGCGTCTTGGCGAAGGTCTTGCTCTCGCGCCAGAAGTCGAGGACGGCGTGCTCGAGGGCGGGCAGGTCGACCTGGGCGGGTACCGGGCGGTACTGCGGCGGTGTGGTCATGAGGCTGAACTCTTCCTCCGGCGGGTGTGTCACTTCCGTCCGGAGGGACGAGAGCACGTGCGGCTCCCGCGGTACCACCCTCCTTGGCCTCCGGACGGGTCCGGCGGCCCCCTCATTGGGGTGCGAAGCCGGTTCTACCGGCCCTGCGGGCTCCCGTGCGGGTCCCGTGCGGGCTTTCTTCCGGCGGCTCCGGGGTGATCCTTCACATCGCGCTCGCCCCCGGGCTCTCACCGTCCCCGGGTCGCTCCTGGCTGCGTCCGACGCTACTCGTCCCCATCCATGCCTTTCGCTGCGCCCAGTGTAAGGGCCGGGGCCCGGGTCGGCAGACCGGTTTACGGCGGGGCGCGGCGGCGCCGGGGGAGGGGGTCCGGTGTGACCCGGACGGCCCGACGGGGGGAGCCGGGGACCCGTTGGGGCTCGTGGGGCGGATTACGGGGGCTCCCGCTGGGCACAACGGATGCAGGTTGACCTCGATGGACGCGTGCCCCGTTGCCGTGGGGTCGGAGGCGACTTATCGTTCCGGCACGATTTGGCTAAAAAGGCCACATCCGGTGAAAAGGGGCCGCGGCCATGGTGGCGAAGAAGACGGCGACACGGGAGGTGGCTGCTGTGCCAGGCTCCACGGCTGCCGCCGAACGGGCCGCTCCGGCCAAGAAGGCCGCTCCGGCGAAGAAAGCCGCCGCGGTGAAGAAGGCCGCTCCGGCGAAGAAGGCTGCCGCGGTGAAGAAGACCGCTCCGGCGAAGAAGGCCGTTGCGGTGAAGGAGGCCGCCGCGGGGAAGAAGACCGCCGTGGCGAAGAAGGCGGTGGACGGGAAGGCCCCGGCCAAGACCGCTGCCGCGAAGAAGACGGCGCCGGGGAAGGCCCGGGCCAAGGAGCCGGCGGCCGCGCAGGCGGCGAAGACGGCGTCCAAGACAGCAACCAAGACAGCAACCAGGACAGCCAAGGCGGCCGAGGTGGCCGCGTCCGAGGGGGCGGCCCCGGCCGCGCGGAAGACGGGAGCTCGGGAAGTGGTTGCCAAGAAGACGGCGGGCACGGCCCGCAAGACGGCCGACGACACCGCCGGCGGCCTCGCGGCCGCGACCCCCGGTGAGCTCGCCGTACGCCCCGGGGAGGAGCCCTGGACCGCCGAGGAGGTCGCTGAGGCCCGTACGGAGCTGCTCTCCGAGGTGATGCGGCTGCGCGTGGAGCTGGAGGCCTCCGAGATGGCCATCTCCGGCCTGATGCGGGACTCGGGCGACGGCGCGGGCGACGACCAGGCCGACACCGGCACCAAGAACATCACCCGGGAGTCCGAGCTGGCCCTCGCCGCCAACGCCACCTCCATGCTGGAACAGACCGAGCGGGCCCTGGAGCGCCTGGAAGCGGGCACGTACGGGCTCTGCGAGAACTGCGGCAAGCCCATCGGCAAGGCGCGCATGCAGGCCTTCCCGCGCGCGACGCTGTGCGTGGACTGCAAGCAGAAGCAGGAACGCAGGCACTAGCCAGGACGTACGCACACTGACGTACTCTCGTGTCTCGTCGGGATCGAGCTAGTTCGAGGGACTCACGTGGCAGAGGCGGAGCGCATCATCGGTACGCCGGAGGTCGGGGACGACGCCGAGCCGCAGTCGGAACCCGCCGCGCCCCGGGGGCGGCGGCGGATCACGGCGCTGCTGGTCGTGGCGGTGCTGGCGTACCTGCTCGACCTCGGCAGCAAGATGCTGGTCGTGGCCCGGCTGGAGCACCGGCCGCCGATCGAGATCGTCGGGAACCTGCTGAAGTTCGACGCGATCCGCAACCCCGGCGCGGCCTTCGGCTTCGGCGAGGCGTTCACGATCATCTTCACCGTGATCGCGGCGACCGTGATCGTGGTGATCGTCCGGCTGGCGCGCAAGCTGTACAGCCTGCCGTGGGCGATCGCCCTGGGCCTGCTGCTGGGCGGCGCGCTGGGCAACCTGACCGACCGGATCTTCCGCTCGCCGGGCGTGTTCCGGGGGGCCGTGGTCGACTTCATCGCGCCCGCCCACTTCGCCGTGTTCAACCTCGCCGACTCGGCGATCGTGTGCGGCGGGATCCTGATCGTCCTGCTGTCCTTCAAGGGCCTGGACCCGGACGGCACCGTCCACAAGGACTGACTTCGGGGACGCGCGCGGGAATGGTCTTCCGCCGGGTCCGGCATACTCGACGGGTGAGTACGATTCCCGAGATCCGCACCCTGCCCGTTCCCGATGGCCTCGAAGGCGAGCGCGTCGACGCCGCCATCGCCCGTATGTTCGGTTTTTCCCGGACGAAGGCGGCCGAACTGGCGGCGGAGGGGAAGGTCTCGGTCGACGGCAGCGTCGTCGGCAAGTCCGAGCGCGTGCACGGCGGCGCCTGGCTGGAGGTCGAGATGCCGGCCCCGCCGCGGGCGGTCGAGCTGGTGGCCGAGCCGGTGCCGGGCATGGAGATCATCCATGACGACGACGACGTCGTGGTCATCATGAAGCCGGTGGGCGTCGCCGCCCACCCGAGCCCCGGCTGGACCGGCACCACCGTGATCGGCGGCCTCGCCGCGGCCGGCTACCGGATCTCCACCTCCGGCGCGTCCGAGCGCCAGGGCATCGTGCACCGTCTCGACGTCGGCACGTCCGGCCTGATGGCGGTGGCCAAGTCGGAGCGCGCGTACACCTCGCTGAAGAACCAGTTCCGCGAGCGGGTCGTGGACAAGCGGTACCACGCGCTGGTGCAGGGGCACCCGGACCCGATGAGCGGCACCATCGACGCGCCGATCGGGCGGCACCCGAACGCGGACTACAAGTGGGCCGTGACCCAGGACGGCAAGCCGTCGGTCACGCACTACGACCTGATCGAGGCGTTCCGGGCGGCGTCGCTGCTGGACATCAAGCTGGAGACGGGGCGCACGCACCAGATCCGCGTGCACATGTCGGCGCACCGGCACCCGTGCGTGGGTGACCTGACGTACGGGGCAGACCCGACGGTGGCGAAGCGGCTCGGGCTGACCCGTCAGTGGCTGCACGCGGTGCGGCTGGGCTTCGAGCACCCCGCCGACGGGCAGTGGGTGGAGTTCGAGAGCACCTACCCGGCGGACCTCCAGCACGCGCTCGACGTCATCCGCGCCGAAAGCCAGTAGCTTCAACGCCGCGCGGGCTGGAATTGCCGCGCAGCGGCTAAATCCAGCCCCGCCGGCGTTTGAGGCG
>NZ_JZWV01000663.1 GCF_000966975.1 Streptomyces katrae
GGTCTGGGGGCGGAGCCCCCAGGAACGGGCGGGGGTCCAATCCCCGGAAGCGGCGCAGCCCCCTGGCAGGGTGGGGGAGTGGATCAGCTCGCTCTGCTCTTCGTGCTGCTGCTCGGCGCCGTCGTCACCGTTCCGCTCGGGGACCGGCTGGGGCTGCCCGCGCCCGTGCTGATGACCCTCGGCGGGGTGGTGCTGGCGCTGGTGCCGGCCGTGCCGAACGTCGACGTACCGCCCGAGTACATCCTCCCCCTGCTGCTCCCACCCCTGCTGTACGCCTCCGCGCAGCGCACCTCCTGGCGGCAGTTCGCGGCCAACGTCCGGCCGATCCTGCTGCTGGCGGTGGCCCTGGTCTTCGTGACCACCGCCGCCGTGGCCGCCGTCGCGAACGCCGTCGTCCCCGGGCTGCCCGTCGCGGCGGCCGTCGCGCTCGGCGCGCTCGTCGCCCCGCCCGACCCGGTCGCGGCCACCGCCGTCGCCGGCTCGCTCGGGCTGCCGCGCCGGATGGTGTCGATCCTGGAGGGCGAGGGGCTGTTCAACGACGTCACCGCCATCGTGCTCTACCACGTGGCCATCGGGGCCGCCGTGAGCGGCAGTTTCTCCTGGCCCGACGCGCTCGGCGAGTTCGTGCTGTCCGCCGTGGTGGCCGTGGCCGTCGGGTTCGCGCTGGGCTGGGCCACCAACCGGCTGATGGGCCGGCTCGGGGACGCCACGCTGCAGATCGGGCTGACGGTGCTGGTGCCGTTCGTGTCGTACGTGGTGGCCGAGGAACTCCAGGGCTCGGGGGTGCTGGCCGTGCTGACCACGGCCCTGTTCCTCGCCGAGTACGCGACCGACGCCGACGACGTGCTGGGGCGCCTCGCCGGGCACACCTTCTGGGAGGTGATCGACGTCCTCGTCACCGGTGTGGCCTTCGGGCTGATCGGGCTGGAGCTGCACAACGTCTTCGGTGTCGCGAAGGGCCGCGAGTGGGAGATGGCCGGCTGGGCGGCGGCCGTGGTCGCGGTGGTGGTCGCCGTACGGCTGGCGTGGCTGCTGCCGGCGGGCTGGCTGGCGAAGCGGCTGCACGGGCGGCGCGACTACGACGAGGAGATCCCGCTCAGCTGGCGGGAGAGCGTGGTGATGTGGTGGGCGGGGATGCGCGGGGTGGCGTCCGTCGCACTGGCCCTGGCCATCCCGTTGCGGACGGACGCCGGGGACCCCTTCCCGGACCGGGACGAGATCATTTTCATCGCCTTCGCCGTGATCATGGCCACGCTGGTGTTCCAGGGGCTGACCCTGCCCTGGCTGGTGCGGCGGCTTGGGGTGGAGGCGGACACGGACGCCGAACGGGAGACCGAGCGGACGCTCGCGCTGCGCGCGGCGAAGGCGGCGAAGCGGCGGCTCAGGGAGATCGAGGAGGTCGAGGACCTCCCGGAGGACCTGGTCGAGGTCCTGTACCGGCGCGCGTACGACGTGGGCGCGAGGATCAGCCCCGACCTGGTCGACGAGGAGCGGCGGGAGGCGTACGCGAAGCGGGTCGAGCGGATCCGGCAGGTCCAGCGGATCCAGCGGGAGATGATGTCCGGGGCCGACCCGGAGATCGTGGACCGGGTCCTGCGCCACCTGGACGTGCGCAGCTTGCGCAGTGCCTAGGCCCGCGGCGGGGCCTCCGCCGTGGCGACGCGGGGGAGGGCGTACGGGTGTTCGGCGGCCAGCCAGGTGATCAGCTGCTCGCGGACCGCGCAGCGCAGGGTCCACAGGTCGCCGGAGTCCTTCGCCGTGACCACCGCGCGGATCACGATGGTGTTCGGTGTGGTGTCCGTCACGGCCAGGCTGCCCGTGCGGCCGTCCCATTCGGGGATGTCCCTCAGGAGTTCGGCGAGCTTGGCCCGGATCAGGGTGATGGGCGCCGAGTGGTCCAGGTGCAGGAAGACGGTGCCGGTCATCTGGGCGCCGCCGCGCGACCAGTTCTCGTACGGCTTGCTCGTGAAGTACGAGACCGGCATCGTGATCCGGCGCTCGTCCCAGGTGCGGACCACCAGGGAGGTCAGGGTGATCTCCTCGACCTCGCCCCACTCCTTGTCCACGACCACCGTGTCCCCGATGCGCACGGTGTCGCCGAAGGCGATCTGCAGTCCGGCGAAGAGGTTGCCGAGGGAGGCCTGGGCGGCGATGCCGGCCACGATGCCGAGGACCCCGGCAGAGGCGAGCACCGAGGCACCGACGGCGCGCATCGCGGGGAAGGTCAGCAGCATCGCGGCGGCCGCGACGACCACGGCCACGGCCGTGAGCGCCCGCTGGATCAGGGTGACCTGGGTGCGTACGCGCCGTACCCGGGCTTCGTCCGGTGCGGAGGCGGCGTAGCGGGTGTAGGCGGAGTCGACGACCGCGGTCGCGATGCCGACGAGCAGCCAGGACGTCGAGGCGATCTGGACCAGGGTCAGGACATGGCCCACGGCGGCCGCGTGGCCGGGCAGGAGGTGCGCCGGCCGGTACCCGGCCTGCAGCGCGGCGGTGGCCAGGACCAGACGGAACGGCACGACGCAGCGGCGCAGCAGTCCCCACAGCGGGGTCTCGGGGTGCCGGGCGTCGGCCTGGCGCAGCAGCAGGTCGAGCAGCCGGCCGGCGAGCAGGGTGAGGATCAGTACGGCGCAGACGACGGTGGCGGGACGCAGGACGTTCTCCATCTCCATGCGGGGAACCTATCCACGGGGCGCCGCCGGACTCCTCCCGTTCCGGGCAATGGCACGATGGGAGGCATGAACATCATGCTCTTCCACTCGACGTACGGGCTGCGGCCCGCGGTGCACGCGGCGGCCGACCGGCTGCGTGCCGCCGGACACCAGGTACAGGTGCCCGACCTCTTCGAGGGCCGTACGTTCGAGACGTTCGAGGAGGGCGTGGCCCACCTGGAGGAAGTGGGCCGCGACGAGCTGCTCAAGCGGGCGGTACTGGCCGCGGCGCCCTTCTCCGACCAGGGCCTGGTCTATGCCGGTTTCGACTTCGGCGGCTCCGTCGCCCAGCATCTGGCGCTGGCCGACGACAAGGCGCGCGGGCTGCTGCTCCTGCACGGTACGGCGGACCTGGAGGACGACGCCTCGGCCGACGAACTGCCGGTGCAGCTGCACATGGCGGACCCGGACCCCTTCGAGACCCACGACTGGCTGACGGCCTGGTACCTGAGGATGCGGCGGGCCGGGGCCGACGTGGAGATCCACAGCTACCCCGGTGCCGGGCACCTGTTCACCGACCCGGACCTCGACGACTACGACGCGGACGCCGCCGGGGAGGTCTGGCGGATCGCGCTGGCGTTCCTCGACAGCCTGTAGGACGTGTGGGAAAGGGGCAGGGCCCGGCGCTGGTCGCGCCGGGCCCTGCTTCGTGCTCAGTGCTCAGGCTTGGTGCTTGACGCTCCGTGCCTCGTGCTCCGTCAGGCGCGGTAGGCGGTCCACATGCTCTTCATGCGCGACACCTGGCCGGCGGTGAACTGGTACATGCAGGAGTCGTACGTGTAGTCCATGAAGTTGTGGATCGGGTCGACGCCCGCCTTGGTGGTGCAGGAGTCACGGCCCGTCGGGCACTCGAAGGCGGCGCTCTTCTCGGCCGGGGTGTCGGCGACGGAGTCGCCGCTGCCCGAGCAGCCGCCCTGGAAGGTGTGGTACAGGCCCATCCAGTGGCCGACCTCGTGGGTGGCGGTGTCACCCTCGTTGTAGTTGGTGGAGGAGCCGCCGGGCAGCGAGGAGTTGAGGATGACCACGCCGTCCATCTGCGGGGCGGAGGCGTAGGAGCTCGGGAAGGTCGCCCAGCCGAGGAGGCCGCCGCCGAGGTTGGCGGTGTAGAGGTTGAGCGCGTTCTTGCCGCCCTTGCGCAGGGCCGTCTTCATGTCCTTCTCGGCCTGGGTGCCGTCGGAGACGTTGTACCAGGCGGCGTTGTCGGTGTAGTCCGTGCCGGCCAGGGAGAACTGGAAGCCGGAGTCGACGTTGCCGTTGCCCTGGCCGCTGTAGGCGGCGTTGAGGACGTTGATCTGGTTGGTGATGTCCGTGGCGGTCAGCTTGCCCTGCGTGCCGTCGGTGATCACGTGGACGTAGACCGGGATGGTGGTCACGGCGGCGGCCAGCGACGGGGCGGCCTCGCGCGCGCCGAAGAGCTGCTGCGGGGACAGCTTCATCTGGCTGAGCTTCTTGTTGAGGTCCGCGTCCATGGCCTTGGTCTGGGACTCGGAGAGCTCGTTGGGCTCGGCGGCGTGGTCGCTCTTGGGCTTGGCGACACGGGCGTTGGCAGGGGCGGAGCCCTGCTCGGCACAGGCCTCGGCGCCGGTCTTCGGGGCGGCTGCCGCGACGGTCGTGGGGGCCGTCAGGGGGGCGAAGGCCAGGGTGGAGGCCAGGACGGCCGTACCCATGAGGCGGCGGCGGAGAAGGGGGGATATGCGGCCAGCAGCGCGCACGGTGACTCCTCGGCAAGCGTGGTGGGGGGTGAGGGATTTCCTCACGCTGGCCGGAAGTTTATGTGTGCATGTCATTCATTCCGCAAGTACCCGGAAGTTAAAGATTTGTTGCCTGCGGTTCATCCGGGGCTCCTGGTGTGTACCAGGAGCCCCGTTGAGCAGGAGATTTGACGGTTCGTCAGGCCGATCAGCGGACGGGCTGGTCGACCCGCTCCACCTTCTGCGTGCCGTTCAGGGTGCGGTACGAGCGGGCCCAGGAGGAGGTGGCGTCCTGGCGCCGCTTGTCCGAAACCACGTAGTAGTCCATCTGCGAGCGCTCGGCCGTCACGTCCAGCACGCCGTAGCCGTGCGAGTCCATGTCCAGCCACTTCACGTGCCAGTTCGCGGCCTTGATGGCCGACTCCGCCACCACCGAGACGGTGTGCGGCAGTACGTGCAGTGTGTCGTCTATGTTGTCGGACGTCACCGAGGTGACCACGAACTCCGTCGCCACCGTGCCCGACCCCGGGTACGTGGCCATGTTCACCGGGACGTCGTTCGCCCAGGCCATGTGGATGTCACCGGTCAGGAACACCGTGTTCCTGATGTTCCGGTCCTTCAAGTGGCCCAGGAGTTCCTTGCGATCGTCCGTGTAGCCGTCCCACTGGTCCGTGTTGACCGCGAGCCCGCCGTCGGGCAGGCCCAGCAGGTGCGTCAGCGGCTGGAGCACCTGCGCGGGCAGCGAGCCGAAGGCCACCGGCGAGATCATCACCGAGGTGCCGACCAGCTTCCAGGTCGCGGTCGAGCCCGCCAGCCCGGCCTTGAGCCAGTCCAGCTGTGCCCGCCCGGTGATGGTGCGCTCCGGGTCGTCCACCGCGCCGCTGCCGGCCTTGACCTGCTCCGAGCGGAAGGAGCGCAGGTCGAGCAGGTGCAGGTCGGCCAGGCTGCCGAAGCGCAGGCGACGGTACACGGTACCCGCGATGGAGGCGCGCACGGGCATCCACTCGAAGTACGCCTGCTTGGCCGCGGCCGCGCGGGCCGCCCAGTCGCCCTCGGTCGCCGGGGTGTGGTTGTTGGCGCCGCCCGACCAGGCGTTGTCGGCGAACTCGTGGTCGTCCCAGATGGCCACGATGGGGTGGGCCGCGTGCAGCGCCTGGGCGTCGCGGTCCGTCTTGTACTGGCCGTGCCGGATCCGGTAGTCGGCCAGCGTGATGATCTCGTTCGCCGGCTCGTGCCGGCGTACGACGTACTTCGCCGCGGGGTACTCCCCGGTCTTGTACTCGTAGATGTAGTCGCCCAGGTGCAGGATGGCGTCCAGGTCGGTGCGGGCGGCCAGGTGCCGGTACGCCGAGAAGTAGCCCGACTCCCAGTTGGAGCAGGAGACCACGCCGAAGCGGACGCCCGGGGTGGCCGCGTCGGCCGCCGGGGCGGTCAGGGTGCGGGCGACCGGGGAGACGGTGGCGCCGGCGGTGAAGCGGTACCAGTACGGGGTGTGCGGGCGCAGGCCGCGCACGTCCGCCTTCACGGTGTGGTCGGAGGCGGCGCTCGCGGTGACGGATCCCCGTGCCACGACGCGGGAGAAGGCCTTGTCCTCGGCCACCTCCCAGCCCACCGCGGTGTCCGGGCCCAGGCCGGAGCCGGGGACGGCCTCGGGGGTGGGGGTGACGCGGGTCCACAGCAGGACTCCGTCGGGCAGCGGGTCGCCGGAGGCGACGCCGTGCAGGAAGGCGGGGGCGGATTCGGCCGCCCGGGCGGTGGTGGCGCCCAGGGCGATCGGCGCGAGGGCCGCCGTGGCCGCGGCGGCCAGAACGACCGACGGCGGCGCGGATTCGACGCGGGCGCGGCGGAATCCGGGGCAGGGGAGAGGGGGGCGAGATGACTGGTCACGGGCGGTCATATTACTGATCGGTATGTGGCCGGGAACAGTCACTGAACGACAACGGGCGGGCGAACTTTGAGAGTTCACCCGCCCGTTATGGCGGTAATGCGGAGGAAAGCCCGGCCTGGCGGCCGGCCGGCCGGCTTACTGGCCCGCGATCGCCTTGTCGATGGCCGCCGTGAACGCCTCCGGGGTGGCCGGGGTGTCGATCTTCTTGCCGTCCATCTTCAGCGTCGGGGTGCCCGTCACACCGGACTTGTCGAAGGACTTCGACATGTCCATCGCCCACCGGTCGTACGTGCCGTCCTCGACCGCCTTCTTGAACTCGGCGTTCCCCTTGAGGGCCGGGACGGTGTCCGCGACCTTCAGCAGGTAGTCGTCCTTGGCGAAGCTGTCGACCCGCTCGTCGGGGTGCAGCGCCTTGGAGTAGAGGGCCGCCTTGTAGTCGAGGAAGGCCTCCGGGCTGACGTTCAGCGCCGCGCCCAGCGCGCTCAGCGCGTTCTTCGAACCCTCGCCCTTGGCGCCGTTGTCGATGAAGGTGGCGCCGATGTACCGGAGCTTGAACTTGCCCGAGTCCACGTCCTTGCGGACCTGCTCGCCGACCGTCTGCTCGAAGGCGGCGCACGCGGGGCAGCGCGAGTCCTCGTAGAGCTCCAGGGTCTTCTTCGCCTCGGGCTTGCCGATGACCACGGTCAGGCCGTCCGCGCCCTCGGTGTTCTTCGGCTTGACCAGCGGGGCCTCGGCGGCCTTCTCCCAGTACCCGGGCTGGCTGGACTGCACGACCGCGTAGCCGATGCCGCCGGCCAGCGCGAGGGCGGCGACGACGCCGCCCGCCACGAACACCTGGCGGCGGGCCTTGTCCTTCTTCGCCTGCTTCTCGCGCTCGACGCGCAGCTTCTCGCGGGCGGCGGCCTTGTTCTGCTGGCTGTTGCGGGAACTCATGGTGATCTCCGTGGGAGGTGGAAGGGGGGACTGGTCCGTACGTACGCGTCAGACGCCCGAGGGCGTCGCCGTCCGTACGGGAGGTCCCCGCCGGCCCACGGAATGCGCCGGGAAGCGGGTAAGGGCCACCGCGCCGGCCCGTGCCGGGCGCAGCGCCCGCCCCGCCCGGCCGGGGACCGCCGCCACCGAGGCCGCCGCGAGCCGCAGCGGCCGCACCAGGGCCCGCTCGCCGTGGCGCAGCCAGGCGGCGGCGAGCAGCCCGACGCCCACGTGGGCGCCGAGCAGCATCCAGGGCGTCCACGGCCCGGGGGCGGCGAGCAGCGCGGCCGGGTCACCGGCGGGCCCGGCCACCTCGGCCAGCGGCCCGCCCACCGGGGTCCCGCCGCACAGCCCGTCCAGGCCCAGCGCGTGCAGCGGCCCGGAGACCGGGCCGCCGGCGGGGCCGTAGCAGACGCGCTGCCCGGCGGTGAAGACGGTGTCGGCCGTCAGCTCCAGCGGGACGAGCAGGCCGGCGATCGGCCCGAAGCCCCGCTCGCGGCCGGCCAGGGCGTAGGCGATCGCGAAGACCCCGGCGAAGGCGCCGCCGAGCAGGGCGGGCGGCAGCGGCACCCGGGACAGGAGCACGTGGGAGCCCGCCGAGAGCAGCACGACGAGCGCGCTGAACAGCGCGGCCCGCAGCCCCCGGATCCTCACCCCTGATATGTCCATCGCCGCGAGTCTGCCACGGGTACCTGTGGATCCGGGCCCTGGGTACCTGTGAATCCGCACTCCCCGGTCCCGGACGCCACGGGAATCACGACATGATCCGGCCGTTCCTGAAGAGGTCCACGAAGATCTGGTGGTCGGCGCGGGCCCGGGCCCCGTAGGCGTGGGCGAAGTCGACCAGGAGCTTCGGGAAGCCCTCCTCGTCGGCGGCGATCGCCGCGTCGATGGCCCGCTCGGTGGAGAAGGGGACCAGGGACTGGCCGCTCTCCGCCTCGTCGGCCGAGGCGTGCATGGTCGCCGTGGCCCGGCCGAGGTCCGCGACCACCGCCGCTATCTCCTCCGGGTCGTCCAGGTCCGACCAGTCCAGGTCCACCGCGTACGGGGAGACCTCCGCGACCAGCTGCCCGGCCCCGTCCAGCTCGTCCAGCCC
>NZ_JZWV01000664.1 GCF_000966975.1 Streptomyces katrae
GTCCAGCTCGGTCCAGCCCAGCCACGGGTCGGCGTGCGCCTGGAGGGCCCGCTGGGAGATCACCGTGCGGTGGCCCTCGTGCTGGAAGTACTCGCGGACCGCCCGGTCGGTGATGTGCCGGGAGACGGCCGGGGTCTGCGCCTGCTTGAGGTAGATCACGACGTCGTTCTCCAGGGCGTCGCTGTGCCCCTCCAGCAGGATGTTGTACGAGGGCAGCCCGGCCGAGCCGATGCCCACGCCCCGCCGGCCCACCACGTCCTTGACCCGGTAGGAGTCCGGGCGCACCAGGGACTCCTCGGGGAGGGTCTCCAGGTAGCCGTCGAAGGCGGCCAGCACCTTGTAGCGGGTGGCGGCGTCCAGCTCGATCGCCCCGCCGCCCTCGGAGAAGCGGCGCTCGTGGTCGCGGATCTCGGTCATCGAGTCCAGCAG
>NZ_JZWV01000665.1 GCF_000966975.1 Streptomyces katrae
GCTCAGAGATGTGTATAAGAGACAGCAGCAGGGGGCCCTCGGCGGTGTCCAGGGTGAAGGAGGGCACTTCCTCGTTCTTGGCGCCCGTGGCCAGCTGGTGGATGCGCTCGCGGTAGGCGGTCGCGTAGGTCCGCACCAGGGCGCTGATCTGCTCGTCGCTGAGCGCCTTGGTGTAGCCGATCAGGGCGACGGAGGCGGCGAAGCGCTTGAGGTCCCAGGTGAAGGGGCCGACGTAGGCCTCGTCGAAGTCGTTGACGTTGAAGACCAGGCGGCCGTTGGAGTCCATGTACGTGCCGAAGTTCTCGGCGTGGAGGTCGCCGTGGATCCAGACCCGGCCCGTCCGCTCGTCCAGGAAGGGGCCGCCGTGCCGGTCGCGCTCCAGGTCGGCGTAGAAGAGGCAGGCCGTGCCCCGGTAGAAGGCGAAGGCCGAGGCGGCCATCTTCCGGAACTTGACCTGGAAGGCGGCGGGGTCGGCGGCGAGCAGCTCACCGAAAGCGGTGTCGAACACATCGAGTATCTGCTCGGCGCGCTGCTCGTCGGTCGTCTCGGGAACCGCCATGGCGGATGCCTCCTGGTGCACGGGGTGGTACGGGTTCTGACCGACTGGACGTCGGACACGTGTTCCTGGTTCTGCAACGCCCGACCGTATCTCTCCGTGCCCCGGATCTGTCACCCGTGGGACGTAGGATTCATAGCTGCCGCCCCTCTCGCCCCCGGAGGCCTCCACCGTGTCGAAGACGCCCTTCACGCACCTGCACGTCCACACCCAGTACTCGCTGCTGGACGGTGCGGCTCGGCTGAAGGACATGTTCGCCGCCTGCAATGAAATGGGCATGACGCACATCGCCATGTCCGACCACGGCAACCTCCACGGCGCGTACGATTTCTTCCACTCCGCCCAGAAGGCCGGGATCACCCCGATCATCGGTATCGAGGCGTACGTCGCCCCCGAGTCCCGGCGCAACAAGCGGCGCATCCAGTGGGGCCAGCCGCACCAGAAGCGGGACGACGTCTCCGGTTCCGGCGGTTACACGCACAAGACGATCTGGGCCGCGAACGCCACCGGCCTGCACAACCTCTTCCGGCTGTCCTCCGACGCCTACGCCGAGGGCTGGCTGACCAAGTGGCCCCGCATGGACAAGGAGACCATCTCCCAGTGGTCGGAGGGCCTGATCGCCTCCACCGGCTGCCCCTCCGGCGAGGTGCAGACGCGACTGCGCCTCGGTCAGTTCGACGAGGCGATCAAGGCGGCCTCGGACTACAAGGACATCTTCGGCGAGGGCCGCTACTTCCTGGAGCTGATGGACCACGGCATCGAGATCGAGCGCCGGGTCCGCGACGGCCTGCTGGAGATCGGCAAGAAGCTCGGCATCCCGCCGCTGGTGACGAACGACTCCCACTACACCTACGCGCACGAGGCCGGCGCCCACGACGCCCTGCTCTGCATCCAGACCGGCAAGAACCTCTCCGACCCGGACCGCTTCAAGTTCGACGGCACCGGCTACTACCTGAAGTCCACGGACGAGATGTACGCCATCGACTCCTCGGACGCCTGGCAGGAGGGCTGCGCCAACACCCGCCTGGTGGCGGAGCAGGTCGACACCGAGGGCATGTTCAAGTTCCGCAACCTCATGCCCAAGTTCGACATCCCGGAGGGCTACACCGAGGTCACCTGGTTCCGTGAGGAGACCATGCGGGGCATGCACCGCCGCTTCCCCGGCGGCATCCCCGAGGACCGCATGAAGCAGGTCGAGTACGAGATGGACACGATCATCTCGATGGGCTTCCCCGGCTACTTCCTCGTGGTCGCCGACTTCATCATGTGGGCCAAGAACCAGGGCATCGCGGTCGGCCCCGGCCGAGGCTCCGCGGCCGGCTCGATCGTCGCCTACGCCATGGGCATCACCGACCTCGACCCCATCCCGCACGGCCTGATCTTCGAGCGCTTCCTCAACCCCGAGCGCGTCTCCATGCCCGACGTCGACATCGACTTCGACGAGCGCAGGCGCGTCGAGGTGATCAGGTACGTGACCGAGAAGTACGGCGCCGACAAGGTCGCCATGATCGGCACCTACGGCACCATCAAGGCCAAGAACGCGATCAAGGACTCCGCGCGCGTCCTCGGCTACCCGTACGCCATGGGCGACCGCCTCACCAAGGCCATGCCCGCCGACGTCCTCGGCAAGGGCATCCCGCTCTCCGGCATCCTCGACCCCTCGCACCCCCGCTACAGCGAGGCCGCCGAGATCCGCGGGATGTACGAGAACGAGCCCGACGTGAAGAAGGTCATCGACACCGCCCGCGGCGTCGAGGGCCTGGTCCGCCAGATGGGCGTGCACGCCGCCGGCGTGATCATGTCCAGCGAGAAGATCACCGACCACGTGCCCGTCTGGGTGCGGCACACCGACGGCGTCACCATCACCCAGTGGGACTACCCGAGCTGCGAGTCGCTCGGCCTGCTGAAGATGGACTTCCTCGGCCTGCGCAACCTCACGATCATGGACGACGCCGTCAAGATGGTGAAGGCCAACAAGGGGATCGACATCGACCTCCTGGCCCTCCCGCTCGACGACCCCAAGACCTTCGAGCTGCTCCAGCGCGGCGACACCCTCGGCGTCTTCCAGTTCGACGGCGGCCCCATGCGCTCCCTGCTGCGCCTGATGAAGCCCGACAACTTCGAAGACATCTCCGCCGTGTCCGCGCTCTACCGCCCGGGCCCGATGGGCATGAACTCGCACACGAACTACGCCCTGCGCAAGAACAAGCAGCAGGAGATCACCCCGATCCACCCCGAGCTGGAGAAGCCGCTCGAAGAGGTGCTCGCGGTCACCTACGGCCTGATCGTCTACCAGGAGCAGGTCCAGAAGGCCGCCCAGATCATCGCCGGCTACTCGCTCGGCGAGGCCGACATCCTGCGCCGCGTGATGGGCAAGAAGAAGCCCGAGGAGCTCGCGAAGAACTTCACGATCTTCCAGGCGGGCGCCCGCAAGAACGGCTACTCCGACCAGGCCATCCAGGCCCTCTGGGACGTCCTGGTCCCCTTCGCCGGCTACGCCTTCAACAAGGCCCACTCGGCCGCGTACGGACTCGTCTCCTACTGGACCGCCTACCTCAAGGCGAACTACCCCGCCGAGTACATGGCGGGCCTGCTCACCTCGGTCAAGGACGACAAGGACAAGTCCGCGATCTACCTGAACGAGTGCCGGCGCATGGGCATCAAGGTGCTCCCGCCCAACGTCAACGAGTCCGAGTCCAACTTCGCCGCCCAGGGCGACGACGTGATCCTCTTCGGCCTCACCGCCGTCCGCAACGTCGGCCAGAACGTCGTCGACTCGATCATCAAGACCAGGAAGTCCAAGGGCAAGTACTCCTCCTTCCCCGACTTCCTCGACAAGGTCGAGGCCGTCGTCTGCAACAAGCGCACCATCGAATCGCTGATCAAGGCCGGCGCCTACGACGAGATGGGCCACACCCGCAAGGGCCTGGTCGCCCACCACGAATCGATGATCGACAACGTGGTCGCGGTCAAGCGCAAGGAGGCCGAGGGACAGTTCGACCTCTTCGGCGGAATGGGTGACGAGGACAGCAGCGAGCCCGGCTTCGGCCTCGACGTGGAGTTCTCCGACGTCGAATGGGAGAAGTCCTACCTGCTCGCCCAGGAGCGCGAGATGCTCGGCCTCTACGTCTCCGACCACCCGCTGTTCGGCCTGGAACACGTCCTCTCCGACAAGACGGACGCCGGCATCTCCCAGCTCACCGGCGGAGAGCACGCGGACGGCGCCGTCGTCACCATCGGCGGCATCATCTCCGGCCTCCAGCGCAAGATGACCAAGCAGGGCAACGCCTGGGCCATCGCCACCGTCGAGGACCTGGCCGGCTCCATCGAGTGCATGTTCTTCCCCGCCACCTACCAGCTCGTCTCCACCCAGCTGGTCGAGGACACCGTCGTCTTCGTCAAGGGCCGCCTCGACAAGCGCGAGGACGTCCCCCGTCTGGTCGCGATGGAGATGATGGTCCCCGACCTCTCCTCCGCCGGCACCAACGCCCCCGTCGTCCTCACCATCCCCACCGTCAAGGTCACCCCGCCGATGGTCACCCGTCTGGGCGAGATCCTCCGCCACCACAAGGGCAACACCGAGGTAAGGATCAAGCTCCAGGGCCCGCGCACCACCACCGTGCTGCGCCTCGACCGGCACCGGGTCCAGCCCGACCCGGCCCTCTTCGGCGACCTCAAGGTCCTCCTCGGCCCGTCCTGCCTGGCCGGCTAGCCCGGACGGGCGGACGCCCGCCGTACGCACGGGAAGGGGGCCCGCCCCGGCACTGCCGGGGCGGGCCCCCTTCCGCTGTCACGCTCGCGCGGAGGCGTCAGTTGTGGCCGAAGCGCTTCGACTTGCTCTTGTGTGCCATGTCCAGCGGACTGGGCGACTGCGAGGGGCGGTCGTCGGAGGTCTCCGTCGAGCCCTTGGGCATGTCCTGCCCGCCCGAGCGCGCCTGCTGCTTCGCCGGCTGCTTCTGGTTCTTGTTCTTGGCCATGGGATGCCTCCGTGGGGGGTGTAGGGGCCAGGGCCGCCTTCACCCTCACACACCACAACAAAGCCCGCATTTTGGATCATTGCCGTGCGTAGCGGTGCTCGTCGCGCGGCCTCCCGCGAGATACGCCACGCCGGTGATCCAGTTCCGGCCGTCAACGCCCTTGCGGTCGGGCAGACTCGGGGAAAACCTGTCGAGGACCCCCACGGAAGAGGGTGGAACGCGTGGACCGCTGCGTCGTCCTGGTGGATGCCGGATACCTGCTGGGCGCGGCCGCGAGCCTCCTCGCGGGAGAACCCTCGCGCTCACGCATCACCGTCGACCACTCCGCCCTCATCCAGGGCCTGCGCGAGCGCGCCGAGGCCGACACCCAGCAGCCCCTGCTGCGGATCTACTGGTTCGACGGTGCCCCCGACCGGGTGCCGCAGCCGGAACACCGCCGACTGCGCGTCATGCCCCGCGTCACCGTCCGGCTGGGCGCCCTGACCCGCAGCGACGGCCGCTGGGCCCAGAAGGGCGTCGACGCCGCCATGCACGCCGAACTCACCGAGCTCGCCCGCAACCGGGCCTGCTCCGACGTGGTCCTCGTCACCGGCGACGGCGACCTGCTGCCCGGGCTGATGTCCGCCAAGGAACACGGGGTCGCCGTCCACCTCTGGGCCGTCCAGGCCGCCGACGGGGACTACAACCAGTCCGAGGACCTGGTCGCCGAGGCCGACGAGCGCCGCGTCCTCGACCGCGCCTGGATCACCGGCGCCGTACGCGCCCGCGACCTCGCCGGACTGTGCCCCCCGCCGCCCGCACCGCGCCCCGAGATCGCCGCCATCCTCTCCGCCCCCCTGCCCGAGGCCGCGCTCGCCGAAGCCGCCCGCAACGGCACCCCGCCCGCCCCCGCCACCCCCT